>NZ_JBVVPB010000016.1:0-203831 GCF_055807435.1 Bradyrhizobium sp. Ken51
ACGAACACCTCGCTGCCGCCGCCGCCATTGCGCTGGATCGCCTGCTGCGGCACCGCGATCGCGTCGCTATCGAGGCCCTGGTCGATGCGGACGCGGACATACATGCCCGGCAGCAGCTCGCGCTTGGGATTACGGAACTCACCGCGCAAGGTCACCTGACCGGTATTGGCGTCGACCTTGGCATCCGAAAAAAGCAACTTGCCGTCGAGCGAGTAGAGAGTGTTGTCGTCGAGCACGAGATGCACCTTGGCGGCATCGGGCGCGATGCGCTCGAGATCGCCGCTCTCGAAGGCACGGCGGAGCTGGTTGAGCTCGTTCACCGACTGGGTGAAGTCGGCGTAGATCGGATCGAGCTGCTGAATGGTGGCCAGATTGGTTTCGTTCTGGACCGCGAGCGCGCCTTCGCTGACCAGGGCGGCACCGACGACGCCGTCGATCGGCGCGCGCACGGTGGCATAATCGAGATTGAGCTTGGCGCGCGCGAGATCGGCCTTGCGGCCCTCGACCTCGGCATGGGCCTGGCGTTCGGCGGCAATCGCCTTCTCGTTCTCGGCTTCGGGCGCCGCGCGCTGGCTGGTGAGCGTGGCGATGCGGCGCGCCTGCTGTTGGGCCTGCATCAACGCGGCCTCGGCCTTGGCGACCGCGGCGTCGTTGGCCATCACTTCGACCTCGAACGGACGCGGATCGATGCGGTACAGCGGATCGCCCGCCTTCACTTCGCTGCCTTGGCGGAACAGGCGCTCGACCACGATGCCGGACACGCGCGGCCGCACATCGGAGACGCGTGTCGGCGCAATGCGGCCCGGCAGCTCGCGCACCACGGCGCGCGGCTGCGGCTTGACGATGACGATGCTGACGTCGGGGTCGTTGGGCTGGGCGGCTGAAATGGCGGAGCTGGATTCGTCGCAGCCTGCCAACAGCGGCGTAAAGGCCGCGAGCATCATTGCAACGCATGCCGATCGCGCGCGAAGTCCTGACATGAAGTTAAGTGCCCCGATATTGTTGAAAACTGATCACGCGCCGCGGGACCCCGTTCTGGGTGATTCCGCGCGGCCGATGCCGCCAAAATAGAGGGGACTTGCTGCGACGCAACGCACGTTGCGGGCGGCCCAATGTCACACGGTCTAAGGTGCTGGGTTAACGAGGTTTTCTGCGCCTCACCCGATTGTGAGTCCGGTTCCACCGCCGCGTGCTGCGACGGAACATCGCAATTACCCCGCCGCCTTCATCCGGTAGTGGCTGACGCCCCACTCGGTTCCGTCGGCATAACCGAACAGGCCCGAGGTTGCGAGAAAGAACCAGCGCCAGCGTCGCATCCGCTGGGCGGTCTCCTCGCCATGGATGTTGCGCAAGGCCGCCTCGATCAAAGAGCGATGCACGTCGAAATTGGCGAGCCAGTCGTTGGCGGTGCGCTGATAATGCGTGCCGCTCCACAACCATTCCTTCTCGACCGTGAAGATATCGTCGAATTGCCTGACGAGGTGATGGCTCGGCATCAGCCCGCCGGTGAAGACGTGCTGCGCGATCCAGTCGTCGCGATCGGCCCGGTCGAACAGGTGAGAGCCGGAGCGATGGGCGACGATGTGCATGAAGAACCGTCCCTCCGGCGCCAGCCACGCGCGCAGGCGCGTCATCAGCTTGCGCCAGTTCATCACGCGCTCGAACATCTCGACCGACACGATGCGGTCGAATTGCCCGTCGGGCGCGAACACGTTGATGTCCGCCGTGACCACCCGCAGGTTGAGGAGACCGCGCTGCCGCGCCTCTTCCTCGATATGGGCACGCTGCGCCTGCGAGCTCGACACCGCCGTCACCTTCGCGTGCGGAAACTGCCGCGCCATCCACAGCGACAGCGAGCCCCAGCCGCAGCCGAGATCGAGGATGGTCTGACCGTCGGCGAGAGCGGCATGCTCGGCGGTCTGGCGCAACGCCTCCTCCTCGGCCTCCCGCAACGTGGTCGCGTCGGTCTTGTAGAAGCAGGACGAGTATTTGCGGTTGGGGCCGAGCACCTTCGCAAAGAACGAAGCGGGCACCTCGTCAGGCCCGGCATCCGCGTCCTCGGCGATCGGCCGCAGCATCATCCGCCCGGCGAAGGCGGCATCGTCGGCCCCGCCCAGCGCGGACAGGCGGGTCACCGTGCGCGAGCACAGACGCTGGATCGCCGCGCGGATCACGACATCAGGCAGCGGCACCCGTTCGGCAGTCCCGATGATCGCGGACACGACGCTCATGCGACGACTCCGTCTTGGGCGGCAGATCTTGGGCGGCCGGGGGAAAAGTGCGAACTGAACCTGTGGAATGCCGACGATTTGGAAAGTACGTCCTTACCAAAGCCCGGTTTCCGCTTTGGGTTCCCCAGCTCTCCCCGAAATCGGCGCATCCGGCGCTTTTTTTGGGCTGGCGCTGTGCCATAGTGCGCCCCGCAAGCAAGTTAACGGATGATACCGGCCATGCCGCCAGGCGCCTCGCCCCGCTCTTCCATCGACATCGAATATACCAAGCTATCCTCGCCCAGCGTCTTCCTGGTGCGGATGCTGGTCTTTCTGGTGCTCTGCGCTCTGGTGGGGGTGGTGCTCTACAAGCAGATCATCCAGGCCTTCTTCGCCAATCCCGGGCTCAATGCCCTGATCGGCGGCGTGCTGTTCATCGGCATCATCCTGGCCTTCCGCCAAGTGATCCGGCTGTATCCCGAAGTCTCCTGGGTCAACAATTTCCGCATCGCCGATCCCGGCCTTGCGCCCGCCCGCCACCCCAAGCTGCTGGCGCCGATGGCGATGATCCTCGGCGGCGAGCGCACCGGGCGGATGTCGATCACCCAGACCACCATGCGGCACCTGCTCGATTCGATCGCGACCCGCCTCGACGAGGCCCGCGACATCTCCCGCTACATGACCGGGCTGCTGGTCTTCCTCGGCCTGCTCGGCACTTTCTGGGGCCTGATCGAGACGGTCGGCTCGGTCGGCAAGGTGATCGATGGGCTCAAGGTCGGCGGCGATTCCGGCGCCCTGTTCGACACGCTGAAAGAGGGGCTGGCCGCCCCGCTCGGCGGCATGGGCATCTCGTTCTCGAGTTCGCTGTTCGGCCTCGCCGGCTCGCTGATCCTGGGCTTTCTCGACCTGCAATCAAGCCAGGCGCAGAACCGGTTCTACACCGATCTCGAAGACTGGCTTGCCACCACCGTGCGCGAATATGGCAGCGGCGAGGTGGCTGTCGCCGCCAGCAGCGGTGGCGGCGGCATTGCCAGCGGCGAGCTTCAGGCCGTCGTCGAGCGCTTGCGCTCCGTGCTCGAGGAAGGCAGCGGCAGCCGCGGCACCACCGCGGCGATGGCGAGCCTCGCCGAAGCCATCCAGGCGCTGGTCTCGCATATGCGGACCGAGCAGCAGATGATCCGCGAATGGGCCGACGGCCAGGGCGAGCAGAACCGCGAGATCCGGCGCCTGCTGGAGCGCATCGCGCGTCAGCCCGAGAAGGGTTAGCGACATGGCACTGGCGCGCGGCCGCCGCGGCGATACCTCCTTCAACTACTGGCCCGGCTTCGTCGACGCGCTGTCGACGCTGGTGCTGTCGATCGTGTTCCTGCTGTCGGTGTTCCTGGTCGTGCAGTTCTTCCTGTCACAGGAGGTCACCGGCAAGGACAAGGCGCTGGAGCTGCTCAACGCCAAGATCGCGCAGCTCAACGAGCTGCTGTCGCTGGAGAAGCTCGGCAAGCTGACGCTCGACGACCAGGTCTCGTCGCTGAAAGCCGGCCTCGCTTCGGCCGAGAGCGAGCGCGACCGCATCAAGGGCCTCTATGACGGGCTCGCCGCGGCCGGCAACGACGCGCAAGGCAAATCCTCCGAGCTCGGCAAGGCACTGGACTCCGAGAAGGCGGTTTCGGCCCGCGCGCTGGCGCAGATCGAGGTGCTGAACCAGCAGATCAGCGCGCTGCGGCGGCAATTGGCGGCGCTGGAAGAAGCGCTCGACGTCTCCGAGAAGCGCGACAAGGAATCGCAAAATCGAATTGCCGATCTGGGGTCTCGCTTGAATGTCGCCCTGGCGCAGCGCGTGCAGGAATTGTCGCGCTACCGCTCGGAATTCTTCGGCCGCCTGCGCGCCATCCTCGGCAACCGCCCCGACATCCGCATCGTCGGCGACCGCTTCGTATTCCAGTCCGAAGTGTTCTTCGACACCGGACAGGCGGTGCTGCTGCCCGAGGGCCGCGCCGAGCTCGACACTCTGGCGGCCGCCCTGATCGAGCTCGACAAGAAGATCCCGAACGAGATCCCCTGGGTGCTGCGCGTCGACGGCCATACCGATGTGCGCCCGGTCAACGGTCCGAACTTCAAATCGAACTGGGATCTCTCGGCCGCCCGCTCGATCTCCGTGGTGCAATATCTGGTCACGCTCGGCGTGCCGGCCCAGCGCCTCGTCGCCGCCGGCTTCGGCGAATTCCAGCCGCTCGACACCGCCAACACCGAGGAAGCCTACAAGCGCAACCGGCGCATCGAGCTGAAGCTGACGGAGCGGTAGTGTGAGGGTCGCGCGATACTCGCCACAACGTCATGGCCGGGCTTGTCCCGGCCATCCACGATCTTCGGTCTTAGCTGATGGAAAGGCGTGGATGCCCGGGCATAGGCGAGCGGAAGCGACGCCGTCCTTCGGACGGCTATGCCCGGGCATGACGACTTTCGTAAAATGACCGCCCTCCACCTCCGTCCCTACCGACCCGAGGACGAGGCCGCCTCGATTGACCTCTGGCATCGCACCTGGCAGCAGGCCTATCCGCAGATCGACTTCGCGGCACGCCTGGACTGGTGGCGCGAGCGCTGGCGTAGGGATCTGGTGCCGAAGGCCTCGATCGTGGTCGCGGAGCAGGACGGCGCGCTGACCGGCTTCGTCACCATCGACGGCGACGGCTATCTCGACCAGCTCGTGGTCGATCCCGCGCATTGGGGCACGGACGCGGCACGGCTGCTGGTCGATGAGGCCAAGCGCCTGTCACCAAGGGGCGTGACGCTGCTCGTCAACAAGGACAACAGCCGCGCCATCCGCTTCTACGAACGCAACGGCTTTGCCCATGCCGGCGACGAGGTGAATCCGACCTCGGGCCGGCCGGTGCTGAAGATGATGTGGCGGGCGTGACGCCCGTCACGTCGGGATCCCGGGACGTCAGCTAGTCGTTGTGCCCGGAAGTTGCGCCGGCAAGCGGATGGAGATGACCGATGAAACTGAGCGATCTGGCCAAGGGATCTTCGGTCCTGCTCGGCGTCATCGTCGCCGGATATGTCTCGACGAGCTACGTCGACCAGCGGTTGGCCACGCCGGTCAAGACGACGAGTGCTCCGACGAATGGCCTTGGGCCATCGGCCTGCGTTGATGAGGACGGGAGCTGGAAGAACTGGCCATGGCCGAATGTGCCGGCGCTATCGCCGAAGTGTCGATGATCGGCGCTGTTCGCCCACTCGCCGCGACGCGCTCTCGGCTCAGGCGGAGTTCAAGATTGAACTGCCACATTTCGGCTTGGCGGATCGCGCGCTGGCTGTATTCGCGAAGCCGGATCGACTCATCGATCGCTCGCCGCGCCCGCTCCAAAAGTTCGAGAGTTTCCTTGCTGTATGGCTGGGCCATGAGGCGCACTCCCGTTGAGGCGGGAGCGCAAATCATCTCTCAGGCACCGACGCCTACGGACGAGCCTTTGGCCGGCGATACCTGATTAGGCGCCACATCTGGGGGAACTGCAAGGTCCATCCACTCGGCTAAGGGGCGTGGGCTGACCTATCCGAAGTTGCGGAAGCCTACGATGAGCAATCCAAAATCTCCGCTGTCATTCCCCGCGAAGGCGGGGAATCCAGTACGCTGCGGCTTCTCGATTGCTCGCTACGGTCTCGGAGTACTGGATCGCCCGCCTTCGCGGGCGATGACATTGTGAGTGGGGCAGCAGTCCGAACGCCTCCGCCTCACGCCCCCTCGAACTGCAGCCTCGCCAATCTTGCATAAAGCCCGTTCGCGGCCACCAGCTCCGCATGCGTGCCCTGCTCGACGATCCGGCCCTGGTCCATCACCAGGATGCGGTCGCAGGACAAGACGGTGGCGAGGCGGTGCGCGATGACGAGGGTGGTGCGGTGGCGCATCAGCTCTTCCAGCGCGGTCTGCACCAGTGTCTCGCTTTCGGCGTCGAGCGCGGAGGTGGCTTCATCCAGCAGCAGCAGCGGCGCATCGCGCAGGATCGCACGCGCAATCGCGATGCGCTGGCGCTGGCCGCCGGACAGCGTCACGCCGCGCTCGCCGAGCGGGGTGTCGAAACCTTCGGGCAGGCGGCGGATGAATTCGGCGGCGTGCGCGAGCTCGGCCGCGCGCTCGACCTCGGCGTCGGTGGCATCGGGCCGGCCGAAGCGGATGTTGTCGCGGGCGCTTGCCGCGAACACGTTGGATTCCTGCGGCACCAGCGCGATGCGCGAACGGAATTCACGGGGATCGGCGGATTTGACCGGCACGCCGTCGAGCGAGATCGCGCCGCTGCGCGGATCGTAGAACCGCAACAGCAGATGAAAGATCGTGCTCTTGCCGGCGCCGGACGGACCGACGATCGCAACCTTCTCGCCGGGGCGCACGGTGAACGACACGGCATCGAGCACATTGACGTCGCGCCGCGCCGGATAGGCGAAGCTGACCTGGTCGAAGCCGACTTCGCCGCGCGCCGGCACCGGCAGCGCGCGCGGCGAGGCGGGCGCGGTGATGTCGGGCTGCACATGCAGGATCTCGAACAGGCGCTCGGCAGCGCCGGATGCCGCCGAGATCTCGCCCCAGACCTCGCTGAGCTGGCCGAGACCGGCCGCGGCGAAGGCCGCATAGAGCACGAACTGGCCGAGCCGGCCCGGCGTGATGGTGCCGGTCAGCACGTCGTGCGAGCCGATCCAGAGGATCGCGACCACGCTTGCGAACACGATGAAGATGATGATGGCGGTGAGCACGGCACGGGCCTGCGTGGACGTGCGCGCGGCCTCATAGGCCTGCTCCACCTCGCCGCCGAAGCGCCTCTCGGCGAGGCTCTCGCTGGTATAGGCCTGCACGGTTCGGATCGCACCGACCAGCTCGCTCGCATAGGCGGACGCCTCGGCCAGCGTGTCCTGCGCATTGCGCGACAGACGGCGCACCCAGCGCCCGAAGGCGACCAGCGGCAGCACGATCAGGGGAATGGCGAGCAGCACGAAGCCCGATAGCCGCGGGCTGGTGATCACCATCATCGCCGCGGCGCCGAAGAACATCATCAGGTTGCGTAGCGCGATCGAGACCGAGGCGCCGACGGAGGATTTGATCTGGGTGGTGTCGGCGGTGAGGCGCGATACCAGCTCGCCGCTGCGCGCGGAATCGAAGAAGGCCGGCGACAGCGACAGCAAATGGGCGAAGACGTCGCGCCTGAGATCGGCAACGATGCGCTCGCCGATCGTCATCACGAGGTAGTAGCGCGCGGCGCTCGCCAGCGCGAGCACGGCGACGACGGCGATCATCACCGAGAAGTAGCTGTTGATCAGCTCGATGCCTTCAGGCGTCAGGCCGAAATCGATCATCCTGCGCACCGCGACCGGCACCAGCAGCGTGGTCAGCGCCGCGATCGTCAGCGCGACGAAGGCCAGCGCCGCGCGGCCGCGATAGCGCGCGACATAGGGCGCAAGCGCCAGCAGCGGCCGCAGCTTCGCGCGGCTCTTCGCCGGCGCCTCGATCAGGTCGGCTTCGATCGACGGGGCTTCCGCGGGCCCGGTTTCAAGCCGTTCAACTGCGCTCATGAGATCCGACCAAAAGACAAAGAGAGGTGGTCCGCTCCAGATAGGCCGGGCGAGCGGGAGTGGCAAATCCGGGATGTCCCTTAGGGGGTCGCCCGGTCCCCTACCAAGGCCCTGCAATGGCTTGTTTTACAGGGCCTCGTGGGGTATAGACCGCGCCAAATCCGTCATTCGATAGCCACTCAAGTGAGGCGCCGGGGCGCCGAGGAATTGCCATGAAAGCCGAAATTCACCCGAACTATCATACGATTAAGGTCGTGATGACCGACGGAACCGAGTACCTGACCCGCTCCACCTGGGGCAAGGAAGGCGACACGCTGAACCTCGACATCGACCCCAAGTCGCACCCGGCCTGGACCGGCGGCAACGCCCAGCTGATGGATCGCGGCGGCCGCGTCTCGCGCTTCCAGAAGAAGTTTTCGGGCTTTCTCAAAAAGGATTGATCCGGCCGCAAGGCTGGAGACGAAAACGCCCCCGGAGAGCCGGGGGCGTTTTTTGTTTTTGGGGGATGCTCGTCATTGCGAGGAGCTCTTGCGACGAAGCAATCCAGACTGTCTCCGCGGAGGGATTTCTGGATTGCTTCGCTACGCTCGCAATGACAAGGGCTACCGCTCGAACGCCGCCTTCAGTGCGTTGAGATGCGGCACCAGCGGGTTGCCGATCGAGGAATGATCGACCGGCGGGGTGTGGATGGTGGTGTCAAGGCGGCGCACGCGGGTCTGGAGGCTCATCGAGCGATTGATCAAATCCTGGAGCTGCGACGGCAGCTTCTCGATGCTGTCGGTCGAGCCGGGATCGGCGGCGGAGAGCTTGACCTTGGTTTTTTCGCGGTTGGCTTGGCCGAGCGTCATCTCGCCTTCCTTCACCGCGCGGTGCAACAGCAGCCACGAAGCGAGCTGCATCAGGCGGGTGGTCAGGCGCATGCTCTCGGTCGCATAGGTGAGGCTGACGGCGCGATCGAGCGCCTTGGCTTCGGTGCGGCCGGCGCCATCGAGATAGGCGGCGGTCTCTTCGACCAGGTCCATGCCCTCGCGGAACAGGACGCCGAACGCCGCAGAATTGGTGAACCGCTCGCTGAGTTGAACGAGAGCGCCTTCGGCTTGCAAACGTTCCATGGTTAACGCCCCTTACGCAACTGTCTGACTGCCCGGCTTTGGCGCCGGCTTATGATGAACAAATCATTGCGCGGGCGGGACGCCGAGTCCAGTGACAAGCGCGGATATGGTTTCCGCGGGTCTTTGCTCGGAATTCAACCGCGGCGAGACGCAAAAAGGCAGAGCTGGGCGCAAAAAAAGAGCCGCCGGAAAACCGGCGGCTTTGAAAGTTGATAACAGGGAGGCGTCAAACAGAGTGGACAGGAGCCACTCGGTGTCCAAACGAGGACAGTTCCCAGTCATAAACTCGAAAGCTTAATGTGGAGTAAACGAGCGATTATTTTGAGGGTTCGTTAGCCATGTCGGTCAGTGGCCGAGTGGGGTGCGCGAACAAACTTCCGTCGCCCCGGCGAAGGCCGGGGCCCATAGCCACAGGGAAAGTCGTCGCGCGAGCCGGCAACTCCGAGTCTTCGTAAAACTGCTCGCCCGGCGTATGGGTCCCGGCCTCCGCCGGGACGACAGCTATTGTGTGGCTCTACGACTTGAACACGCTGTTGGCCGCATCGCGCGAGGCGCGCTTCTTTGTTGTGGCTTCTTCCAATCTTGCGATCTCGCCCTTGAGCAGCGCGATGCGATCGGTCAGTTCCTCCACTGACAAGAGTGAGAGATCCTGTCCGATGTCATGGCTGATCTTCTTGCGCAGACGGTCGTCGTCTTCCATCGCCATCCTTGTTCCTCCTGCGTTCGCATCACAAGCGGCTGAGGCGGTTGCCAGCCTGCATTGCGCTGGCTAAGCAATGGCCTCGTTCCATCCCGCACCTTTGCTCAAGGACACATCATGGACAAGCTGCCCGCGCAAATGACCGTGGTCGCCATCTCAAAACCCGGCGGACCGGAAGTGCTGGTGCCGGAACAACGGGCGCTGCCGCAGCCCGGTCCCGACGAGATCCTGGTCAAGGTGCAGGCCGCCGGCGTCAACCGGCCCGACGTCGCGCAGCGCTCCGGCGCCTATCCGCCACCGCAGGGCGCCAGCGACCTGCCCGGCCTCGAGATCGCGGGCGAAGTGGTGGCCGTCGGCAGCAACGCCAAGCGGCACAAGATCGGCGACAAGGTGATGTCGCTGGTCGCCGGTGGCGGCTATGCGCAGTACTGCATCGCCCAGGACGGTCAGGCGATGAGCGTGCCGCCGTCGCTGTCGATCAAGGAAGCCGGCGCACTGCCGGAAACGCTGATGACGGTTTGGCACAATGTGTTCGAGCGCGGCGGCTTGAAGTCCGGCGAGACGCTGCTGATCCATGGCGGCTCTTCCGGCATCGGCACCATGGCGATCCAGCTCGCAAAAGCGTTCGGCGCCAAGGTGATCGTCACCGTGGGATCGCAGGACAAGATCGATGCCTGCCTCAAGCTCGGCGCCGATCGTGCCATCAACTACAAGGACGAAGACTTCGTCGCCGTGGTCAAGGCGGAGACGAACAATGCCGGCGCCAATCTGATCCTCGACATGGTCGCCGGCGACTATGTCGATCGCAACTATGACGCCGCCGCACTCGACGGCCGCATTGTGCAGATCGCGACCCTCAACGGGCCCAAGGTCACCGTCAACATCGCCAAGGTGATGGTGAAGCGCCTGACCCATACCGGCTCAACGCTGCGCCCCCGTAGTAATGCGGACAAGGCGGCGATGGTGGCCGCGATCGAGGCGAAGGTGATGCCGCTTTTGCGCGAAGGCCGGGTCAAGCCGCTGATGGACAGCACTTTCCCGCTGGAAAAGGCATCCGACGCGCACCGGCGGATGGAAACCTCGGCACATATTGGCAAAATTGTGTTGGAGGTCTAGGCCAACGGCCCACAGGGCAAGCCGGAAACCCTTTGATTTTCCTTGCTTTCGTGGCATCTATCGCGACGCACCGAACCATCCTGTTCCGTTCGGAAAACGCCGTGCACCGAAGAGGCTGCACCGAAGAGTTTGCGTCGAACGCGGAGAACTGACCTTGCGTCTGATCAGGTGCCTCGCGCCCATAGCGCTGGGCCTCATGATTCTCGTCTGCGCGTTCCCGGCGCGCGCACTCGACGCTGTCAGCGTCCGCGGTGACGCGCCCGCGATCGACCTCACCGGCGTGCTCGAGCATCAGCGCAGCGACGCCGACCGCATCCAGGTCTCCACCGCGCCCGGTACCGACGGCATCGTCCGCCGCATCGAGGTGCGCGCCCGCGAAGGCGGCCAGAACTGGGTGGTGTTCGCGCTCGCCAACAACACCGACGACCAGCTCGACCGCCTGATCGTCGCCCCGCATTACCGCATCGTTTCCTCGGGGCTACTGTGGCCCGACCTCGGGCTGTCGCGCATCGCGACCATCACGCCCTCGACCGGCGACCGGCCGGAGCGGCAGGAGAGTCCGACCGCCGACGTCTTCCGCATCACCCTCGATCCCGGCGCCGTCGTCACCTTCGTCGCGGAGCTGCGCACAGACAAGCTGCCGCAGCTCTATCTGTGGGAGCCGGAATCCTACAAGGACAAGGTCAACTCGTTCACGCTGTACCAGGGCATCGTGATCGGCATCTCCGGCTTGCTGGCGCTGGTGCTGACCATCCTGTTCGTGGTCAAGGGCAGCATCATGTTCCCGGCCGCCGCGGCGCTGGCCTGGGCGGTGCTGGTCTATATCGGCGTCGATTTCGGCTTCTGGGGCAAGGTGCTCGACATGTCGAACAACGCCGAGCGCATCTGGCGCGCGGCGGGTGAGGCGATCCTGGCGGCGACGCTGCTGGTGTTCCTGTTCGCCTATCTCAATCTCAGTCGATGGCACGTGCGCTATTCCCACATCACGGTGGGCTGGCTCGCGTTCCTGGGTTCTCTCGTTGCGCTGGCCCTGTTCGACCCCGCGGTGGCCTCCGGCATCGCGCGCATCTCGCTGGTGCTGATTGCCTTCGCCGGCTTCGCGCTGATCGTCTATCTCTCCACCCACGGCTTCGACCGCGCGGTGCTGCTGATCCCGACCTGGTTCCTGCTGGTGGTCTGGGTGGTCGCGGCCGGCATGACGGTCGCAGGCTCCGTCACCAACGACATCGTCGGCCCCGCCCTGCTCGGCGGCCTCGTGCTGATCGTGATGCTGATCGGCTTCACGGTGATGCAGCATGCGTTCGCGGGCGGCGGCGCCACCACCGGCGTCGTCTCCGACATCGAGCGCCGCGCGCTGGCGCTGGCCGGGTCCGGCGATTTGATCTGGGACTGGGACGTTTCCGCCGACAAGGTCTTCACCAGTCCCGAGACCGAGGCCCTGCTCGGCCTCAAGCGCGGCACGCTGGAAGGCCCGGCCGCCTCCTGGCTGGAAGTGCTGCACCCGCTCGACCAGGACCGTTTCCGCGCCGCGCTCGACAGCGTGCTCGACCAGCGCCGCGGCCGCCTGGTGCAGGATTTCCGCCTGCGCACGCCGGACGGTCACTTCATGTGGTTCGCGCTGAAGGCGCGCCCGGTGGTCGGCTCCGACGGCGAGGTCTCGCGCGTGGTCGGCACGCTCACCGACGTCACCGAGCTGCGCAACGCCGAGGAGCGCCTGCTGCACGATTCCGTGCATGACAATCTCACCGGCCTGCCCAACCGCAAGCTGTTCATGGACCGGCTCGGCGCCGTCGCGCATTTCGCCAAGACCATGCCGACGCTGCGGCCGACGCTGATGGTGATCGACCTCGACCGCTTCAAGCAGGTCAACGATTCCGTCGGCATCGCGGTCGGCGATTCCATCCTGCTGACGCTGGCCCGCCGCCTCACCCGCATCCTGAAGCCGCAGGATACGCTGGCGCGGCTTGCGGGCGACCAGTTCGGGCTGATCCTGCTCTCGGAGCAGGACCCCGCCCGCATCACCGCCTTCGCCGAGACGATCCGCAAGACCATCCGCGCGCCGATCGCCTTCAACGAACGCGAGATCTTTCTCACGGCATCGATCGGTCTCGCTTTGTCCGATCCGCAAGTTCAGCTCACGGACGAGATCATCAAGGACGCCGAGCTTGCGATGTATCACTCCAAGCGCATCGGCGGCGACCGCATCGACGTTTACAAGTCCGCGATGCGCGCGCGAAAAACCGACCGGCTGACGCTGGAGAGCGAACTGCGCCGCGCCATCGAGCGGCAGGAGCTCACGATCCTGTATCAGCCGATCGTGCGGCTCGAAGACCGTTCGGTCGCCGGCTTCGAGGCGCTGGTGCGCTGGGATCATCCCAAGCTCGGACGCATGGCGCCGTCGGAATTCATCACCATCGCGGAAGAGACCGGCCTGATCATCGACCTCGGCATGTTCGTGCTCGACCAGACCGCCAAGCAGCTCTCGATCTGGCAGCGCGCGATGCGCTCGCGCGAGCCGATCTTCGCATCGGTCAACGTCTCCTCGCGGCAATTGCTGCGCCATGATCTGATCCACGACATCCGCACCGTGCTGTCGCGCTCGTCGGTCGCGCGCGGCACGCTGAAGCTGGAACTGACGGAATCGCTGGTGATGGAGAATCCGGAGCACGCGGCGCAGATGCTGACGCGGATCCGCGAACTCGGCACCGGGCTGTCACTCGACGATTTCGGCACCGGCCATTCGTCGCTGGCCTATCTGCAGCGCTTCCCGTTCGACACCATCAAGATCGACCAGTCCTTCGTGCGCACCACCAACCGCGGCACCCGCCCGGTGATCCTGAAGTCCATCATCGCGCTCGCGCACGACCTCGGCATGGACGTGGTCGCCGAAGGCGCCGAGACCGATTCCGACGCGGTCGAGCTCTACCAGATGGGCTGCGAGTACGCGCAAGGGTTTGCCTTCGGCGAACCCATGGACGCCGACGCCGCGATGCGCCTGCTCACGGAAGTCCGTCTGGAAGCGGCGAGCTAACTTCCCCTTCGTCTCACCCAGGCCTGCGCCGGTCGCTCTTCAGCTTCGTGAACCGCACGCTCGCACCGTCCGGCATCCGCATCGCCTTGAAACCCGCGGCGAGGCAGGCTTCGCGCTGCGGCATCTGGATGTCCGGGCTGCGCAGGCTGTCCCACCATGAGGCACGATTGGCCGCGCGCGGCAGGGCCGCGCCGATGATCTCTTCGATCTGTTCATAGGTCAGCACGAATTCCGCCTGCTTCTGCCGCATCAGATAATCGCGCAACGCGTCGTAGTCGTTCACCGCTGTCCTCTTCGCTGGTCGAAGGCCCGCTTTGCCCAAAAACGTGAGCCGCGGAAACCAATTTTTAACTCATTCCGGCAGCGCCGTCCCGGCTTAAACACTACTCAAGCTTTCGGGCGCATTCACTGGTGTCGGGAGCAAACGATGTTGTCTCGATGGCGCGACGTCACGGCCCGCCGGCCATGGCGGCTTTCGGCGAAGCTGCTGATCATCTCGTCCGTGGTGACGGTGATCGGCTTTTCCGCCATTTGCGTCAACGTCATGCTGGACATGCGCCGCGGCGAGGAGGCGCTCGCCCGCCAGACGCTGGAAAACCTGGCGACGACCATCGAGTCCGACGTCAGCCGCAACATCGAGATCTACGATCTGGCCCTCAAGGCGGTCGCCAGCAACATGCTGCTGCCGGAAATCGCCACGGTCTCCAAGCCGATCCGTCACCTCATCCTGTTCGACCATGCGACCACGGCGAGGCATTTCGGCGCGATCCAGGTGTTCGACGCCGACGGCCGGCTGACCATCGACGCCTCGACGCTTGATCCCGTTGCCGAGAACCGGAGCGACGAGGATTACTTCAAGGCCCATCGCGACAATCCGCAAGCCGGGCTCTTCATCAGCCGGCCGATGCTGTTCCGCGGCGCCTATTCGATCGTGCTGAGCCGGCGCATCAGCGACACCGACGGCGGCTTCCTCGGCGTCGTCGCCGGATCGATCCGCTTCAGCTATTTCCACGAATTGTTCGAGCGGCTGAGCCTCGATCCGGACGACACCATCACCGTGCTCAAGCGCGACCGTACCGTCATGATGCGGCGGCCGTTTGATCTCGACGTGATCGGCACGAATCTGGCCGCCCGGCCGGTCTGGAAGGCCGAAAATCTGAAGATCGGCGGCGCATTCGCCGGACAGGGGCCGATCGACGGCACGCCGCGGCTCTATGTCCGCAGCAGTGGGACCGGCCCGCTATTCGTGGTCGCAGGCAAGCCCCTGAAGGCCGTGTTCGAGCTCTGGCAGAGGGAAGCCTATCGCATCGGCGCCGTGGTCCTGGCGCTCAGCCTGTTCATGCTGGCATCGACGCTGGTGCTCGCGCGCGAGATCGGCCGGCGCGCCGAGGCCGAGCGCAAGCTCGAGGAGATGGCGACGACCGACGCGCTCACCGGCCTGAAGAACCGCCGCAAGTTCGACCAGGTGATCGACGTCGAATGGCGCCGCGCGATGCGGCAGCAGACGCCGATCGCGCTCTTGATGATCGATGCTGATCACTTCAAGGCCTACAACGACACGTTCGGCCACCAGGCCGGCGATCAGGTGCTGGTCGGCATCGCCATCTGCATTTCCGACTCGGTGAGCCGCGCCGGCGACTGCGCCGCGCGCTATGGCGGCGAGGAATTCGCCGTGCTGCTGCCGGGCACCTCGGTCACGGACGCCCTCGATGTCGCCGAGAAGATCCGCACCAAGGTGCAGGGATGGTCCGACGACCACACGAGCTCGACGGTGTCCTGCGGCATCGCGAGCCTCGTTCCCACCACCGGCATGGACTGGCCGCTGCTGGTCGCCGCCGCCGACAAGGCGCTCTACGCAGCAAAAGCCGGCGGCCGCAATCAGTCGGTGGTCGCGAGCCTGCCGAAGCTTTCGCTGGTGGCTTGAGGGATTGTGCCCTCGGTGTCGTCCCGGCGAAGGCCGGGACCCATAACCACAAGGCATAGTTTAGCGAAGACCCGTCGTTCGGTACTGCCACCGGCCGCAACCGATGGATCACGCGGTATGGGTCCCGGCCTTCGCCGGGACGACTGCAATCACTACTGCCCCAGATACTTCTTCATCTCCGCGATCAGCCCGTCACGCAACTCGGGACGCTTCAGGCCGTAGGCGATGTTGGCGCGGAGGAAGCCGGGCTTGGAGCCGCAATCGTGGCGCTCGCCTTCGAACTCGACGCCGTAGAATTTTTGCGATCTGGCGAGGCCGATCATGGCGTCGGTGAGCTGGATCTCGCCGCCGGCGCCGCGCTCCTGCGTCTCCAGGATCTTGAAGATCTCCGGCTGCAGGATGTAGCGGCCGGTGATCGAAAGGTTCGAGGGCGCGGTGCCCTTGGCCGGCTTCTCGACCATGCCGTCGACCTCGAACATCTTGCCGGTGCGTTTGCCGACGCCGCAGATGCCGTATTGATGGGTCAGATGGTCGGGCACCGGCTCGACCGCGATGACGTTGGATTTTTCGCCGAGCTTGCTGGCGGTGTCGATCATCTGCTTCAGGCAGCCGGGCGAATTGAGCACGAGTTCGTCGGGCAGCACCACCGCGAACGGTTCGTTGCCGACGATGTCGCGCGCGCACCAGACCGCGTGGCCGAGGCCGAGCGGCGCCTGCTGGCGGGTGAAGCTGACGGCGCCGGCTTCGGGCTGGTTCTGCGCCAGAACGTCCTGCTCGGTCTTCTTGCCGCGCGCGGCCAGCGTCGCATCGAGCTCGAACATCCGGTCGAAATGATCTTCGATGACACTTTTGTTGCGGCCGGTGACGAAGATGAAGTGCTCGATGCCGGCTTCCCTGGCCTCGTCATAGACGTACTGGATCAGCGGCTTGTCGACGATCGTCAGCATTTCCTTCGGCATCGCCTTGGTGGCGGGCAGGACGCGGGTGCCGAGGCCGGCAACGGGAAATACGGCTTTGCGGATTTTCATGGGATTGATCGAATACCTGAGGAACACGTGAAGGGAGCAATGGCATCTTGCTAGCTTGTTTGCAGCCGCCAACAAAGGCGGATGTGGGGCCTCATCCTCACAGAGTTAAGAAAAAGGCCACCATCAAAATTTCACCTTTGTTAAGCTGTTGGCAACCGTAGCCAGGCCTCCTGAGGGCGGATTTTGGCCGGACAGGTGTGGACATGATGCAATCAATGGCAGGGCTGGCAAAACGGGGCGGGTCCGTGACCGGTGCGACGATGATTGCGGTCGCCCTGCTGTTCCCGCTTCCCGCCGGCGCGCAGGCTCAGAACGGACTGTCCAATCTGTTCGGCGGTATTTTCTCCGGCCCGAACCCGGCGCCTTCGCAAGCAGCGCCCGGGCCCAGCGGCGTTCAAACGGGAGTTCGACCCTGGACCGGCGAGGACGGCGCCTCCGGCCATCCGCTGATGACAGCCGCCGCGATCCGGGAGGCCGCCGGTAACTTCAACAATTGCGTCGCAGCCATGTGGCCCGATGCCGCACGGCGCAACATCACGCAGGAAAATTTCCAGCGCTTCACGGCTGGGCTCGCGCCCGATCTGCGCATCATGGACCTGATGGACTCGCAGCCGGAGTTCACCAAGTCGATCTGGGATTATCTCGACATCCTCGTGAACGAGAACCGCCTCGCCAAAGGCCGCGAGGTTCTGGCCAAATACAAGGCGCAGTTCGACGCCACCGAAAAAGCCACCGGTGTCGACCGCTACATCATCGCCTCGATCTGGGGCATCGAGTCCAACTACTCGACGCAGATGGGCGACCGCAGCGTGCTGCAATCGACCGCGACGCTCGCCTGCGTCGGCCGCCGCCAGGCTTACTTCAAGGACGAATTCCTCTCCGCGCTGGAGATCGTCAACCGCGGCGACCTCAGGCCCGAACAATTGCGCGGCTCCTGGGCCGGCGCCTTCGGCCCGACGCAGTTCATGCCGACCGCATTCAAGCGCTTTGCCGTGGACGGCGACGGTGACGGCCGGCGTGACGTCGTCGATAATCCCTCCGACCTGATTGCGTCGACCGCCAACAATCTGAAGAAGGACGGCTGGCAGGCCGGCCAGACCTGGGGCTACGAGGTCGTGGTGCCCCAGGGCTTCAACTACATGCTGGCCGACCGCGCCAAGGCGATGACGGTGGCGCAGTGGGAGAAGCTCGGCCTCAAGCGCCCGACCAACCAGCCCTTCCCGCATCCGGCCGAGAAGGCCTATTTGCTGGCGCCGGCCGGCGCACAGGGACCGGGCTTCCTGATGCTGCAGAACTTCCGGGTCATCATGAAGTACAATCCGGCCGAGGCCTATGCGCTGGCGATCGGCCATTTCGCCGATCGCCTCCGCGGCGGCCAGCCCTTCGTGCAGCCCTGGCCGCGGCAGGAACGGGAGCTGTCCCGGACCGAGCGGCTGGAACTCCAGCAACTGCTGGCACAGCGCGGCTTCTACAAGGGCACCCCCGACGGCCAGTTCGGCGGCCAGACCCGGGAGGCCCTGCGCAACTTCCAGGCCTCGATCGGGGTCCCCGCGGATGGATTTGCCTCCTCCGACGCGCTGGACCGGCTGCGCGGGCGGTAAAATCGCGCCGAAAGTAACCCTGAACAGGGATTTTGGCCGGCAGCCTTGACCGGGGCGGCGGTTCACCGTGTATGGGCCAATAATCTTGGGCCAAGGATCCCAGTATCTGAAGAGAATCTGAAAAGAGAATCTGCCCGTTTGGCGCCCGATTCCGTTATTATATTCGAGCCTGTCCCGATCCCCGTTGCACGTGCCGAGATCGCATGTCGAAGAAGTCCTTTTTCAAGGTGCTGACCGAGACCGGCCCGCTGATCGCGCTGGGGACGGCGCTTGCGATTCTGGTCTCGATCGCGGGACCCGCCTCGGCGCAGTTCTTCAACTTCCCCGGCTTCGGCGGCCCGCCGCAGCGCGCGGCTCCGCCGCCGCCGCGGAACGGCGGAGGTGGAGGTGGAGGCGGCGGATGGTTCGGCGGCGACTTCTTCGCGCCGTTCCAGCAGCAACAGCCGCAAGCACCGCGTCAGGACTTTTCGCGCGCGCCGGCGCCGGCCAAGCGCGACACCATTCCCGACAGGAACGTGTTGGTGATCGGCGACGCCATGGCCGACTGGCTCGCCTATGGTCTCGAAGACGCCTACACCGAGCAGCCCGACATGGGGGTGATACGCAAGCACAAGACCACGTCCGGCCTGATCAAGTACCAGCCCAAGGGTGAGCCCTCGGACTGGACGGCTGCTGCGAAGGGCATCCTCGAGAGCGAGAAGCCCAACGTGATCGTGGTGATGCTCGGCCTCAACGACCGCATCGCGATCCGCGAGGCGGCGGCGCCCGATAAATCGGATAAGGCAACGGACAAGGACAAGAAGAACGACAAGGGCGCGCGCGGCAAACCACCGGCCAAGCCCGGCGATGCCAAGCCCGGCGACACCGCCGCGAAGCCGGACGACAAGCCGGCCGATGCCGACCTGCCGCAGGATGATGCCGACAACGCCGACGCACCCGCGGTCGCAGCGCCCGAGAAGACCGCACGCAACCCGAACGGCCTCTACGAATTCCGCGACGAGCGCTGGGTCGAGCTCTACGGCAAGAAGATCGAGGAACTCGCCAACGTCCTCAAGTCCAAGGGCGTGCCGGTGCTCTGGGTCGGCCTGCCCGCGATCCGCGGTCCCAAGGGCACCGCGGACATGCTGTTCCTGGATTCGCTCTATCGTGAAGGCGCGGCCAAGGCCGGCATCACCTATGTCGACGTCTGGGACGGCTTTGTCGACGAGGCCGGCCGCTTCCTGCAGAAGGGCCCGGACTTCGAAGGCCAGATCCGTCAGCTCCGCAGCGGTGACGGCGTCTATTTCACCAAACCCGGCGCGCGGAAGCTCGCCCACTATGTCGAACGCGAGATCACCCGCCTGCTCGCCGGGCGCTCCGGCCCGATCGCGCTGCCGAGCGAACCGGCGACCCCCGACACCAGTGCCGAACCCGGCAAGCCCGCGCCGCGGCCGCTGGCCGGCCCGATCGTGCCACTGGTTGCGGCCTCGATCTCGACCGATCAATTGCTGGGTGGGCCGGGCTCACGTCCTGCCGCCGTCGATGCGCTCGCTGCGAAGACGATGGTGAAGGGCGAGCCTTTGGCTGCGCCCGCCGGCCGCGCCGACGATTATGCCTGGCCGCGCCGCGAAGTCGGCCGCGAGCAGGCCAAGGGCGATACGCCGGTCGCCACGACGACACCCGATGGTGGCACGCCGGGTGCGGCCGCAGCGATCGCCCCGCCAAAGCTTGCGCCGAAGAAGCCACCGGCGCCGCAGCAACCGGCACAGGCAGCGCCATCGATGCGTGATTTCTTCGGCTTTGGTTCGCCGCCGCCCCCGCCGCGTCAATTGGCGCCGGCGCCGCGCAATCCGAATCCCAACCCTGCGATCCCGCGGCCGCCTGGCAACGTCGGGCGATCGGCGGAAGTGTTCCGGTAATTTTCTCAGCTGAGGTCTCGTGTCCCGGACACGCTGCAGCGTGAAAGCTGCGCAGAGCCGGGACCCAGCGTGTCCGACAGCCGCAAAAAGAATGGGCCCCGGCTCAGCAACGCGGCGTTACACGCCGCACTGCGTCCGGAGCCCGATGTATATCGCGCGTTGGCTTTAGCCGTAATAGCGCCAGCGCGGCGGCGGGCGGCGCGAAGGCCGCGCCATCAGCAGCGCGAGCGCGAAGCCGATGCCGCCGGCGACCAGCAGCGCACCCATCGGGTTGTCCTGCACCTTCTGGGCAATCGCCTGCGAACCGTCGCGCAAGGTTTCGGCCGGCTTGTCATAGGCGTCCTTGGCATAGCTGGCCGCGGTGTCCGTGGCGTCACGTACCGCATCCTTAGCCTGCCCGTAGAGATTCTGCACGGTGCCGGCGGCTTCGCGTGCCTTGCCGGACGCCTGTGTCTGCGTATCGCTGGCCATATCTCCGATAGCGCCTTCCGCGCGTCCGGCGAATTCCTTGGCCGATCCGACAATCCGATCTTTATCCATGATGCTCCTCCTCGGGGGTCAGCCCAAGTAACCGATCAGGAGCGGCGCAGTTCCATCTGACTTGAAATTGGACTCAGAGAATGAGCCCGCCGTCGACGACCAATGTCTGGCCGATGATGTAGGACGACAGCGGCGATGCCAGGAACAGCGCAGCGCCCGCCATGTCAGCCGGGGTGCCCAATCGCCGCAGCGGAATGCGTGAAAGTGCACCTTCGAGCCGCTTGGGATTGTCGGTCGTCACCTTGGTCATCTTGGTGTCGACCAGACCGGGCGCGATGCCGTTGACGCGGATGCCATCCTCGGCCCAAGCCTCGCCCAGCGTCCGTGTCAATCCGACCGCGCCGGTCTTCGACGCGTTGTAAGCGGGATTGCCCATGGTGGAATGATAGGCCGCGGTCGAGGACACCATGATCAGCGATCCCTGCGAGTCCCGCAGCATGGAATGAAAGCGCGTGGCGCAGGCCATCAGGCTCATCAGGTTGACCTCGACGACCTTGCGAAAGCCGGCCATCTCGAACTCGCCGCGGCGATAGAGCACCGCGCCCTGCGCGAGCACCAGGATATCGAGCCGATCGAACGACGGCTTGAACGCTTCGACCGCTCCGGCATTGCCGACGTCGAGTTGCGCGTAGGAGAGACCGGTGAGATCCGAGCCTTCCTCTTGCGAATATTCCTTCGCGTGAGCACGCGTGCCGCAAACCGCAACTTGCGCGCCCCTGACGCGAAAGGCTTGCGCGATACCGTTGCCGATGCCGCTGGATCCGCCGACAACCAGCACCTGCTTGCCTGAGAAATCGAGCTCGTTCGTCATCGCTGGCCTCCCCGATTGTCTTGCTTGTTTGACCTGTCTGCGGATCGATGACAGCCTTGTCAATCACAACAAGAACAAGCATGGCACAGGGAAACAGCATGTCCGATTTCAAACAGCTCAGCCGGTCCGTGAAGGGCCTGACTGTTCTCGTCACCGGCGCCGCCAGCGGCATGGGACGCGCGACGGCACGCGTGTTCGCCACTGAGGGCGCCAACGTTGCCGTCACCGACTATGACGAGCAGGGTGCGCTGGCCGTGGCGAAGGAGATCGCGGCAAGCGGCGGAGGAGCGAAAGCCTGGAAGCTCGATGTTGCCGACGGCGGCGAGATCAAGCGCGTGGTCGGCGACGTCGCTGCGCATTTCGGCGGGCTCGACATCATCGTCAACAATGCCGGCATCTCCGTCCGCATCGCGATCGACGACGAGGCCTATGAGGACGCCTGGGCTAGGGGTATCGCGGTGATGCTGACGGCGCATCCGCGCATCATCCGCGCCGCGCTGCCTCACTTGCGCAAGTCGAACAGCCCCCGCATCGTTAACATCGCCTCGACCGAGGCGCTCGGCGCCACCGCATTGCACAGCCCCTATTCGGCGGCGAAGGGCGGCGTCGCCAGCCTCACCCGCTCGCTCGCGGTGGAGCTCGGCCGCGAAGGCATCACCGTCAACTGCATCTGCCCGGGGCCGATCCGCACCGCCATCACCGACCGGATCTCGGAAGAGCACAAGACCATCTACGCCAGACGCCGCACCGCGCTGGGCCGCTACGGCGATCCCGAGGAGGTCGCGCACATGACGCTGAGCCTGTGCCTGCCGGCAGCGTCCTTCCTCACCGGCGCGGTCATCCCTGTCGACGGCGGCCTGATGGCGCGCAATGCTTGAGCGGCTGTAGCCCGGATGGAGCGCAGCGCAATCCGGGGAGGTCTCTCCGCGGCACGATGCCCCGGATTGCGCTTCGCTCCATCCGGGCTACGGGCTGCCATGCGCGCCCAGCGTTGACATCGCCGGCCGCCGGAGTAGTTTTTTTCTTCAACAGAGCGGGACCAACCGCTCGCGGTTCCGGGAGAAACGTCATGACGATCGCCATCCGGCAGCTTCACAAACATTTTGTCGGCGAGGTCTCTGGCCTCGACCTGCGACAACCTCTCACCGAGGCCGAGGCGCGCGAGATCGAAGCCGCCATGGACAAATATGCGGTGCTGGTGTTCCACGACCAGGACATCACCGACGAACAGCAGATGGCCTTTGCGCTGAATTTCGGCCAGCGCGAGGACGCGCGCGGCGGCACCGTGACAAAGGAAAAAGACTACCGGCTCCAATCGGGCCTGAACGACGTCTCCAATCTCGGCAAGGACGGCAAGCCGCTGGCAAAGGACAGTCGCGCGCACCTGTTCAACCTCGGCAACTGTCTGTGGCATTCCGACAGCTCGTTCCGTCCCATCCCGGCAAAATTCTCGCTGCTGTCCGCCCGCGTGCTCAACCCGAAGGGCGGCAACACCGAATTCGCCGACATGCGCGCGGCCTATGACGCGCTCGACGACGAGACCAAGGCGGAGATCGAGGACCTCGTCTGCGAGCACTCGCTGATGTATTCGCGGGGATCGCTCGGCTTCACCGAATACACCGACGACGAGAAGCAGATGTTCAAGCCGGTGCTGCAACGCCTCGTGCGCACCCACCCCGTCCATCGCCGCAAGTCGCTCTATCTCTCATCGCATGCCGGCAAGATCGTCGGCATGAGCGTCCCGGAGGGCCGGCTGCTGCTGCGCGATCTCAACGAGCACGCGACACAAAGCGAGTTCGTCTACGTCCACAAATGGACGCTGCATGATCTCGTGATGTGGGACAACCGCCAGACCATGCACCGCGTCCGCCGCTACGACCAGTCGCAGCCCCGCGACATGCGCCGCGCGACGGTGGCGGGCACGGAGCCGACGGTGCAGCAGCAGGCGGCGGAGTAGGCGCTACTCAGCAATCGGTGTCATCGCCCGGCTTGACCGGGCGATCCAGTATTCCGAGACAGTTGTGATAGAGCCGATACGCTCCGGCGTACTGGATGCCCCGGTCAAGCCGGGGCATGACAGCGGAGGGTGATACACGACAGCGAGAATGGCGCTACGCGTGCCCGGCCTCGTTCGAGAGCATGCCGGGATCGATGCCGATCTTGCGCAGCGCGCGTCCGTATTTTTCGTCGACGTCATCGCCGAAGATCAAATCCGAATCCGCGTCGCAATGCAGCCAGCCATTGCTCTGGATTTCGGTCTCGAGCTGGCCCGGCGCCCAGCCGGCATAGCCTAGCGCGAGGATGGCGTGCTTGGGGCCGGAGCCGTTGGCGATCGCGCGCAGGATGTCGACGGTCGCGGTGAGGCAGACGCCGTCGTCAATGCGGAGCGTCGCGTTTTCGATGTAGAAATCGCTGGAATGCAGCACGAAGCCGCGGCCGGTATCGACCGGACCGCCGCGCAGCACCTTCATGCTTTCGGCATTCTCCGGCAGCTTGATGTGCTCGCCCTTGTTGATGATGCCGAGCTGCTGCAACAGCTCCGGGAAATCGATGCTGCCGGCCGGGTGGTTGACGATGATGCCCATCGCACCTTCGGCGGAGTGGGCGCAGAGATAAATCACCGAACGCTCGAAGCGCTCGTCGCCCATTACCGGCATGGCGATCAACAACTGGCCGTCCAGGTAGCCCGCCGAACTGGGCAGCGCGGGGCCGGGCTTGCGGGTGCCTTCGCCTGTCCTCTTGCCTGTGGGAGCCATCGGTGAAGCACTCCGGTTTCAATTCCTATCCTGATGTCGGGCCGGCCGGCTGTCAAATCAAGGCTTTCAGGGACTTGATTCAAGTGCGTCCATCACAAGCAATTCAATGGTTTGCCGCGGGGCGACCCTGTAAAGACGTACCATGCTGACAAGAGTTCCCCTGCGTGCGGCAATTGGCGTCGCGACAACCCTGCTCGCGTCTTCGCTGGCGCTTGCAGCCCATGCCGACGATTCATCACCGTGGCAGCGCGACGGACATTCCGCGGTGCGGTTGCTTGCGGGATCGCGCAGCGGCGCCGTCCTGCTCGGCGGTATCGCCTTCCAGATCCAGCCCGGCTGGAAAACCTATTGGCGCATGCCGGGCGATTCCGGCGTTCCGCCGCGCTTCGATTTCTCGAAATCCGACAATGTCGAAGCGGTGACGGTGATGTGGCCGGCACCACAAAAATTCGACGACGGCGCGGGCGGCCATTCGATCGGCTATCACGACCAGATCGTGCTGCCCTTGCGTATCATCGCCAAGGCGGCCGACAAGCCGGTGACGCTGCGCGCCGAGATCAATTATGCGGTGTGCGAAAAGCTGTGCATCCCCGTCGAGGCCCGCGCCGAGCTTGGCTTCAACAGCGTCGCCTCGACCGAGGACGCCAATCTGCGTGCCGCGCTCGACACCGTGCCGAAGCCTGCCACCATCGGCGATCCCAACCCGCTCACCATCCGCGACGTCAAGCGTGACGGGCCCAAGAATGTCGTGGTCGACGTGGTCGCGCCGGATGCGCGCACCGTCAATCTGTACGTGGAAGGCCCGACGCCCGATTGGGCGTTGCCCATCCCGGCACCGGTCGAGCCCAGCCCACCGGGCGTGAAGCGATTTTCTTTCGAACTCGACGGACTGCCGCCCGGCGCCAAACCCGACGGCGCAGCGCTGAAGTTCACGCTGGTCGGACCGGAGAAGTCGTACGAGTTCAACACCAATCTGGAGTAGTTGTCGTCCTGGCGAACGCCAGGACCCATTACCCCAGGGAGTAGTTTGGCGAAGATTCCTAGTATGGAACTGCTACCCGATCCCTCCCGATAGATCACGCGGTATGGGTCCTGGCTTTCGCCAGGACGACGTTTGGGGTTGCAACACACTCCACCCAACCGAATCTTAACGAATGGTTGCTAATCCCCAAGGCTAGCGCAGAAGCCTGCCGCGGCATGCGCGTGCGCGCCTTGGGGACCCTTCGAATTGGCCGTGATGGATGCAGAACCCGCAACGACCGGACCTGCCGGCCTCATCGCGCGGCTGCGCGAGAAATTGACGGGCGGGTCGAGCGAGGCATCGCTGACGCGGCGGCTGGCCGGCACCATCTTCGTCATCCGCGTGATCAGCGCGGGCCTTGCCTATTTCTCGCAGGTCCTGCTCGCGCGCTGGATGGGGACGTCGGACTACGGCGTCTATGTCTATGTCTGGACTTGGGTGCTGCTGCTCGGCAGCATGATGGATTTTGGCATCTCGGCCTCCGCGCAAAAGATCATTCCGGAATACCGCGCCCGTGGCGAGCATGCGCTGTTGCGCGGCTTTCTCTCGGGCAGCCGCAGGCTGACCTTTGCCGTTTCCGCACTGGTGTCGCTGGGCCTCGCCGGTCTCGTCAAACTATTGTCGCCCTGGATCGATCCGGCCGAAGAGCTGCCGCTCTATATTGGCTGCACGACGCTGCCCGCCTTCGTCGTCGCCAATACCCAGGACGGCATCGCGCGCTCGCATGACTGGATGCAGCTCGGCCTGATGCCGCAATTCATCATCCGCCAGGCGCTGATCATCGGCATCACGGCCTGCGCCTTCCTGCTCGGCTATCATCTCGGCGCGGTCGCCGCGATGATCGCGAGCGCCGGCGCGGTGTGGATCGCGATGACCGGGCAGATGGTGGTGCTGAACCGCAAGCTCGCCGGTCACATCGAGGCGGGCCCCAAGGCCTACGACATCGGCGGTTGGCTCGCCGTGTCGCTGCCGATCCTGCTAGTCGAAAGCTTCTACCTGCTGCTGTCCTACACCGACGTGCTGGTGCTGCAGCAATTCCGTCCCTCCGACGAGGTCGGGGTCTATTTCGCCGTGGTGAAGACGCTGGCGCTGGTTTCGTTCATCCACTACGCGATGTCGGCGACAACAGCGCATCGCTTCGCCGAATACAACGCAAGCGGCGACAAGGCGCGGTTGTCGGCTTACGTGGCGCATGCCATCAACTGGACGTTCTGGCCGTCGCTGGCGGCGACCATGGTGCTGCTCGCGCTCGGCAAGCCGCTGCTCTGGCTGTTCGGGCCGCAATTCGTGGTCGGCTACGACATCATGTTCGTTGCCGCCATCGGCCTCGTGGTGCGCTCCGCGATCGGCCCGGTCGAACGGCTGCTCAACATGCTCGGGCAGCAGAAGATCTGCGCGCTGGCCTATGCGCTGGCCTTTGCAATGAACCTGGTGCTCTGCATCGCGTTGGTGCCGCGCTTCGGCGGCCACGGCGCTGCGGCCGCGACCTCGATCTCGCTCAGCTTCGAGACGGTGCTGCTGTTCTGGATCGTGCGACAGCGGCTCGGCCTGCACGTGCTGGCGTTCGGGAAATAGGACCAGCGCCCCGGCTCTTCCACGCTTCCGCTGGGGAACAACCGTTTCGCGGCACGCCGAGGAGCGCGGCTAAACTCCTGCCCGTTCAGGAGGGACAGCAAGATTTTTCTTATTGCTTCCAGATGGTTGCGCCGCAGGGAAAGTTTATTCTACGTCATATTGCCCAACTGACGAGATAAACCTAAGATTCCCTGGACATGATCGATCCACTCTACGTCGCCTCCGGTTTCGGCGTCGGCCTGCTGGTCGGGATGACCGGCGTCGGCGGCGGTTCGCTGATGACGCCGCTGCTGATCCTGCTGTTCGGGATTCATCCATCGACCGCGGTCGGCACCGACCTGCTCTATGCCGCCGCCACCAAGACCGGCGGCAGCGTGGTGCATGGCTGGTCGCGCAGCGTGCACTGGCCGGCGGTGCTGCGGCTCGCCTGCGGCAGTCTTCCGGCGAGTGCGCTGACGCTGCTGGTGCTGTGGAAGCTCGACCTCAAGAGCGATTCCGAGCGCAATCTCGTCAACCTCGTGCTCTGCTTCGCACTGCTGCTGACTGCGACCTCGCTGATCTTCCGCAGATCGATCATGGAGCGCTATCGCCGGCGCCTGGAGCAGGTCGATGACCGCACCACGGCGATCGCGACCGTCGTCACCGGAATCGTGCTCGGTGTGCTGGTCTCGATTTCATCGGTCGGCGCCGGCGCGGTCGGCGTCACCGTTCTGCTGCTGCTCTATCCGCGCCTGCCGATGGCGACCATCGTCGGCTCCGACATCGCCCATGCGGTCCCGCTGACCCTGATCGCGGGAATGGGGCACTGGGCGCTTGGCGACGTGGATTGGGCATTGATGGGCGTGCTGCTGTTGGGCTCACTGCCCGGCATCGTCGTCGGCAGCTTCAGCGCAACGCGCGTGCCCGAGACAGTGCTGCGCCTGACGCTTGCCAGCGTGCTGTTCGTGGTCGCCGGCAAGATCATGTTCGCGGAGCTGCACCTGTCCTCGGCATTCGAGACGGCGCTGGCGTGGACGCACTGAACGAAATGGCGGAGCTCGGCTCCGCCATTCGCCGGCGGTCGCGCTCTACTCCGCGGTCCAGCCGCCGTCGATCGACAGGTTGGTGCCGGTGATCTGCGCCGCATCGGCGCCGCACAGGAACAGCGCGAGGGCTGCGACCTGCTCGGAGGTGACGAACTCCTTGGTCGGCTGCGCGTCGAGCAGCACGTCGTTGATGACCTGCTCGCGCGTGAGATTGCGCGCCTTCATGGTGTCGGGGATCTGCTTCTCCACCAGCGGCGTCCAGACATAGCCGGGGCTGATGCAGTTGCAGGTGATCTTGTGGGTCGCGACCTCCAGCGCCACGGTCTTGGTCAGGCCGGCAATGCCGTGCTTGGCCGACACATAGGCCGACTTGAAGGGCGAGGCGACCAGCGAGTGCGCGGAAGCGGTATTGATGATGCGGCCCCAGCCCTTCTTCTTCATGCCGGGCACGGCGGCGCGAATGGCATGGAAGGCCGAGGACAGGTTGATCGCGATGATCTGGTCCCATTTCTCCGGCGGGAATTCCTCGATCGGCGAGACGAACTGGATGCCGGCATTGTTGACGAGGATGTCGACCGAACCAAAACTCTTCTCGCCGAGCGCGATCATCCCGGCGATCTCGGCCGGCTTGGTCATGTCAGCCGGCGAATAGACCGCCTTCACGCCGAAATCGGACTCGATCTTGGCGCGCTCCTTCTCGATGTCCTCCGGCGAGCCGAAGCCGTTGATGACGACATTGGCACCGGCGGCGGCGAAGGCGCGCGCATAGGCGAGCCCGATGCCGCTGGTCGACCCGGTCACGACGGCGTTCTTGCCTGACAAACTACCCATATTACTCGCTCCTTTTTGCCGGGGGCGCAGTGACGTCCCCCGTGAGATCGTAGGTCACCATGGTCTCGCCGGATTGCGGCCGCTCGAGCCAGTCCTTGTGGCGCATCGACAGATGCACGTCACGCACGCCGGCTTCCCAATGCTCGACCATGGCGACATGCGAGAAATCGTAATCCTTGGACGAGGATTCGTAATTCTTGCTGCGGTAGATCAGGTGCACCACGGTAACGGTGCTTTCGCGCGATACCTTGGCCAAGAATTCCACGGAAGGGTCGTTCTTGAGATAATCGGGCAATTTGGAAATCAGGTCGCGCACGGCCCTGCGGGCGTTGTGCACCTGTTTGTTCTTGTCGGTGTTCATCCGCGTGCGGCTGGAGAAGCGGATGTCCTTCTCGCGCTCGGTCGCCTCGAGCAGCGAGGTCGGCAGGTCGCCGCGGGCGCTGAACAGGTCGATCTGGAAGATCAGGAGATCGCGGTCCGTCTCGGCGTCCAGCACATAGTCGAGCGGCGTGTTGGAGGCGATGCCGCCGTCCCAATAATGCTCGCCATCGATCACGACGGACGGAAAGCCGGGCGGCAGCGCGCCGGAGGCCATGATGTGCTCGGGGCCGATTTTCTTGCCAAGCTTCCTGAACTCGAAATTGTCGAAATATTTGAAGTTGCCGGAGGTGACGCCGACCGCGCCGACCGACAGCCGCGTCTTCAGATCGTTGATGCGGTCGAAATCGACCAGACGCTCCAGCGTCTTCTTCAGCGGCGCGGTGTCGTAATAGCTCTCGGCCTGCGGGCTGCCGGGCGGCCAGAGCGGCGCGGGCGGGATGCGCGGCGTGAAGAAGCCGGGCACGCCGAAGGTCGCGATCAATGCGGCGCTGGTCGAGTTGAACAGCTCGCGGCTATGGTCGCTCTTGCCGATCGGCTTCCACGGCACCGGCGCGGAGACCATCTCCCAGAATTCCTTGAGCCGCTTGACGCGCGTCTGCCCTTCGTTGCCGGCGATGATCGCGGCGTTGACCGCGCCGATCGAGATGCCGGCGACCCATTCCGGCTCGAAGCCGGCATGGCAGAGCGACTGATAGGCGCCGGCCTGATAAGAGCCGAGCGCGCCGCCGCCCTGGAGGACCAGGACACGTTGCGCGTTCGCGGGGATTGTTGCGACGTCTGGGCTATGATCAGTCATGCGGAAACAATAGCAGATGGCGAGCGACCGTGGCGACAGTCTGCCGCGGCGTCAATGCATCCCAGGATCAAGTCTGGCTTATCGAGAGTCCGTCGAGGCCAGGATCATGGTCCAGAACACCTTGTATTTGGTGCCGGGAGCATAGCCCGCCGCGATGCCCAATTTTGTGACACCGCTCTTGAGCATGTTGGCGCGGTGCGGGGGCGAGTCGCGCCAGCCGGAAAACGCTTCCGCCAGCGTATGATAGCCGGCCGAGACATTCTCGACCGCAACGGTCGCCGGATAGCCGCCGGCGCTGAGGCGCTTGGCCAGCGGCGCGCGGACGTCATGATCCATCTTGTTGGCCGCCGCCATGGCCTGGGACTGGGATTCGGCAAGCCGCATCAGTTCGGGGTCGATCACGACGATGCCGAGCCCGTTGTTCTGGCGGTATTGCGAGATCATGATCGCCGCCGCCTGCGCATCGAGTTTGGCGCCCGGGACGGACATATCGGCATACATGGACGGCTGCTGGACCGGCGCTTCGTTGCCGGCGCAGCCGGCGAGCAGCAAAGTGATGAGTATTGCGGCCGCGGCGCGCATGAACAGGAGCCCCCAAATCAGGGGCCGTTGTTGCATACCAACCGTGGCTGAAAGGTGAATATTGAAGAAAATCGTCGAAGTCGTTCCGGGGCGATGCGAAGCATCGAACTATGGTGCGCAATTGCGCACCTGAGAATCTCGAGATTCCGGGGCTGGTCCTACGGACCATCCCGGAATGACGGAGATCTAGCCCGCAAATATCCGGTAGCGGCGGGGCTCGAGGCCAATCGTGTCGCCGGCGCGCAGTTCCCGACCACGAGGCGCATCGATCTCGATCGTTTGCCCGCCTGACAGTGCCACCTCGGCCCGCTGCACGGGACCGAAATTCCGGACATGCTGCACGGCCCCCTCGAAGGCGCCGCTGCCGGGCGGGCCGACCAGCATGTCGTGTCGCCGCACGAACAGTCTTGACGCGCCAGGCGCAAGCCCGTCGGCCGCGAGCCGAAGCGGCCGGTCGCCGAGCGTGACGACGCCGTCGGCGATCAGGACCGGAAGCTCGATGGACTCGCCGATGAAGCCGTGGACGAAGGCGGTCGCGGGGCTCTCATAGACGTCATCGGGCGAGCCGATCTGCTCGATCTTGCCCTTGTCCATCACCACGACGCGGTTGGCGACTTCGAGCGCCTCTTCCTGGTCATGGGTGACGAAGATCGAGGTGACGTTGATTTCGTGGTGCAGCGAACGCAGCCATTTGCGCAGCTCCTTGCGCACCTTGGCATCGAGCGCGCCGAAGGGTTCGTCGAGCAGCAGGATACGTGGCTCGATCGCGAGCGCGCGGGCCAGCGCGATGCGCTGGCGCTGACCGCCGGAGAGCTGGCTCGGATAACGGTCGGCGAGCCAATCGAGCTGCACGAGATCGAGCAGTTCCTTGACGCGCACACGGATGGTCGCTTCGTCCTTGCGGATCGCGCGCGGTTGCACGCGCAGCCCAAAGGCGACGTTCTCGAACACCGTCATGTGGCGGAACAGCGCGTAGTGCTGAAATACGAATCCGACGTGCCGCTCGCGCGCGCCCTGCGCCAGCGCGTCCTCGCCGTTGAAAGACACCTCACCGGAATCGGGCCAGTCGAGCCCGGCGATGATCCGCAGCAGCGTGGTCTTGCCGGAACCTGATGGACCGAGCAGCGCGAGCAGCTCGCCGTCGTTGACCTTGAGGTCGACGCCGTCGAGGGCCGCGAAGCTGCCGAACTTCTTGACGAGATTCCTGACTTCAATGCTCACTTGCGTCATGTCCTTCGTCGAGGTGACTTTCGAGAACGGTCTTGGCGATCAGCGTGATCAGCGCCAGCATCGCGAGCAGCGAGGCGATCGCGAACGCCGCGACGAACTGGTATTCGTTGTAGAGAATCTCGACCAGGAGCGGCATCGTGTTGGTCTCGCCGCGAATATGGCCGGAGACGACGGAGACCGCGCCGAACTCGCCCATCGCGCGCGCATTGCAGAGCAGGACGCCGCAGAGCACGCCCCATTTGATGTTGGGCAGCGTGACGCGGAAGAAGGTTTGCAGGCCCGAGGCGCCGAGCGAAATCGCGGCCTCCTCCTCCTGCGTGCCCTGCTCCTGCATCAGCGGGATCAACGCACGCGCCACAAAGGGGAAGGTCACGAAGGTGGTCGCAAGCGCGATGCCGGGCACCGCGAACAGGATCTGGATGTCATGATCGCGCAGCCAGCTGCCGAAATAGCCCTGAGCGCCGAACAGCAGCACGAAGACGAGGCCCGAGATGACGGGGCTGACCGAGAACGGCAAATCGATCAGCGTGATCAGGAAGGTCTTGCCCGAGAATTCGAATTTTGCAATCGCCCAGGCCGCGACCAAGCCGAAGACGAGATTGAGGCCGACGGAAATTGCCGCAACCAACAGCGTCAACTTGATCGCGGACAGCGCCTCCGGGTCGGCCAGCGCGGCGAAATAAGCGAGGACTCCCTTCGAGAACGCCTGCGCGAACACCACGACCAGCGGCAGCACGACGAAGACAGAGAGAAAGGTCATCGCGAGCGCGATGATGACGATGCGAACCGCCCTCGGTTCGGTGCGCAGGTTGTCCCGCGCGGCCGCCGCATGAGCGCGTGCCTTGGCGTCGGGGGCCGAGAGTTGGACGGAATCTGCGATCTGCATCGTCATGATCCGCCCTCAGCGTACCGGAATCCGGCTCTGCGCCCAGCGCTGGAGCCGGTTGACGGCGAAGATGATGACGAAGGATACGACCAGCATGACCACCGCGATGGCGGTCGCATCGGCATAGCGGAATTCGGACAGGCGGATCACGATCAGCAGCGGCGCGATCTCGGAGACGTTGGGCAGATTGCCGGCGATGAAGATCACCGAGCCGTATTCGCCGACCGCGCGTGCGAAGGCGAGCGCGAGCCCGGTGAGCAGCGCCGGACCGAGTGAGGGCAGGATCACGCGAATGATGGTCTGCCAGCGGCTCGCGCCAAGGCTGCCCGCGGCTTCCTCGATCTCAGGATCCAGATCCTGGAGCACCGGCTGCACCGTGCGCACCACGAACGGGATACCGATAAAGATCATGGCGACGAAGATGCCGACCGGCGTGAACGCCACCTTGATACCGGCCGCCGCGAGCGGCGCGCCGAGCCAGCCCTTCTCGGCGAACAACGCGGTCAGCGCGACGCCGGCGACCGCCGTCGGCAGCGCAAAGGGCACGTCGACGATGGCATCGAACAGCCGCCTTCCCGGAAAGCGGTAGCGCACCAGCGCCCAGACGATGATGCTGCCCATCACGAGATTGACGCAGGCCGCCGCGAAGGCGAGCCCGAAGGACACGCGCAAGGCATTCAGGGTGCGGCGGCTGGAGAGGATGTTCCAGAACTGCTCGGGGCTCAACTCGAGGGATTTCAGGAAGAGGCCGGCGAGCGGAATCAGGATGATGATCGACAGCCAGGACAGCGTCAGTCCCATCGTGAGACCGAAGCCTGGCAATGTCCGGCGTCGTGCTACGATTGCGCTCACCAGGCCCCCTGTTTAAGCCCCGTCGACAGCGCCCGATCAGTTCTTGTAGATCTGATCGAAGACGCCGCCGTCGGCAAAATGTTCCCTCTGCGCCTTGGTCCAGCCGCCGAAAAGTTCGTCGATCGTGAACAGCTCGACCTTCGCGAAGGAGCTTTCGTGTTTTTTAGCGATCTCGGGATCGCGCGGACGATAGAAGTTGCGCGCCGCGATTTCCTGACCTTCCTTGGTATACCAATATTGCAGGTAGGCGTCGGCGGCGTTGCGCGTGCCTTTTTTATCGGCAACCTTGTCGACGATCGTCACCGGCGGCTCGGCCAGGATCGAGAGCGGCGGCGCCACGATCTCGAATTTTTCCGGACCGAATTCCTTGAGCGCGAGGTACGCCTCGTTCTCCCAGGCGAGCAGCACGTCGCCAACGCCGCGCTCGACGAAGGTCACGGTCGCGCCGCGCGCACCGGTGTCGAGCACCGGCACCTGCTGATACAATTTGCCGATGAAGTCCTTGGCCTTATCGGCCGAACCGTACTTCTTCTGCGCAAAGCCCCAGGCCGCCAGATAATTCCAGCGCGCGCCGCCTGACGTCTTCGGGTTCGGCGTGATCACGGCGACGCCCGACTTGAGCAGATCGCCCCAGTCCTTGATGCCCTTCGGATTGCCCTTGCGGACCAGAAACACGATGGTCGAGGTATAGGGCGACGAATTTTGCGGCAACCGCTTCTGCCAGTCAGCCGTCGTGAGGCCTTTGCCCGCGATGGCGTCGATGTCGTAGGCGAGCGCGAGCGTCACCACATCGGCCTGCAATCCGTCGATCACGGCGCGCGCCTGCGAACCGCTGCCGCCATGCGACTGCTTGATCTCGACGCTCTTGCCGGTTTCCTTCTGGTAGGAATTCGCGAACGCCTTGTTGAACTCGACATAGAGCTCGCGCGTCGGATCGTACGATACGTTCAGCAGATTGATGTCAGCGGCGAGAGCCGAGCTTGCCAACAAGCCTGTCACGAGCAGTCCTGCCGCGAGCGGAACGATACGACGCATCATGTCCATCTCCATTCACATCAATGACGGCGGCGTCATCGATGGCAGGCATAACTCGGGGCGAAACGCGCTTAAGTCAACGGAACCGGATTTTCTTGTTCGTAGCCGGGCAGCGTAACTTTGCTACGAAGTCTTCATCGTGTGGATGCCGCATTCCGTCTTGGCCCGGCCGCGCCAGCGACCGGCACGCTCATCCTCACCTTCGGCCGTTCTGCTCGTGCAAGGCATACACCCGACCGACAGGAATCCCGACGCAATCAGAGGATGACGCGGCAATTTGGCGCGGGCGAAGATCGCCTCGAGTTCCTCGCGCGAAACATTGGCAAAGGGATTGAACTTCAACCGCGCACCATCGTCCTCGACCACCGGGATGTCGGCGCGCGAGTTGCCCTGGAAGCGCTTGCGGCCGTTGAGCCAAGCGTCGAACGGTTTCAGCGCCCGCGCCAACGGCTCGACCTTTCGGATACGGCAGCAGGCGTCGGGATCGGAGAACCAGAGGTCGCGTTCGGGATCTTCGCGCGACAGCGTCTCCTCGGCGGGCTTGATCGAGCGGACGTCCTTCAGGCCCAGCGTCGCGATCAGCGTGTCGCGATAGGCCAGCGTCTCCTCGAACAGCCAGCCGGTGTCGAGGAAGATTACCGGGATGGCCGGATCGACATCGGCCATGACCTTCAGCAGCGTCGCCGATTCCGTGCCGAAGGACGACACCAGCGCGAGCTTGTCGCGCCCGACCGTCTTCAGCGCAGCGGCGATGATTTCGGCGGGCGAGGCATCGCGCAAGGCGCGATCGAGCTCCTCCGCCGAAGGCAGCGCAGTGACGGACGTCGAAGCCTGAGGCGCGACTACGTTCACGTGCCGACACCCTCGGAATGACGCAGTTGCATGCGCCGGTGCAGCGCCGTGATGCGGCCGTCACCGGTGGGCTGGTAGAATACCGAGTAGCGCTTCGCGGTCTGCATGAAGGCTTCGGCGTCAGCCTGCTTCTTGACGTCGAAGGAATCGAAGCCCGCGCGCAGCATGAACACGAACTGGTCCCGCAGGATCTGGCCCGTCGCACGCAATTCGCCGCGGTAATTGTAGCGTTCGCGCAGCAGCCGCGCCTGGCTGTAGGCACGTCCGTCGCGGAAGGTCGGGAACACCAGCGCGACGACCGCGATCTTGCCGAGGTACGGCACCAGCTCGGCGATGTCGCGATTGTTCGGCCAGATCACACCGACCTTGCCGGTCCGCCTGAGCAACGCGTCGGCGTCGCCGACGAAGCGCTCCGCCGGCACCAGGATGTCGCCGCCCTCGGGCAGCGGCGTGTCGACCGCGAGCTTGACGAAGCCGTCGTCGGCGATCTTTCCGCCGTTAACGAGTGGCATAAACGCGCTCCTTGAAAGGTTCGACGCCGAGGCGCTTTACGGTGTCCATGAACAGCTCTTCAGGCCGCTCGCGTAGCGCCAGATAGGCTTCCACGATGTCCTCGACGACGTCGGCGACCTCGTCGAACTTGACGCCGGGGCCGATCAGATTGCCGAGTGCGGCACTCTCGTCGGCGCGACCGCCGATGGTGATCTGGTAGACCTCCTCGCCGTTCTTCTCGACGCCGAGAATGCCGATGTGGCCGACATGATGATGGCCGCAGGCGTTGATGCAGCCGGAGATGTTGATGTGCAACCGGCCGATCAGATTGGCGAGCTCGTGATTGGCGAAGCGCCGCGTCAATTCCTGCGCGATCGGGATCGAGCGCGCATTGGCCAGCGAGCAATAGTCGAGACCCGGGCAGGCGATGATGTCGGTGATCAGATTGACGTTCGGCGTTGCCAGCCCGAGCTTGTCGAGCGCTTTCCACAGCGCGGGCAGGTCGCGCTTGGCGACATGCGGCAAAGCGAGGTTCTGCTCGTGTCCGACGCGGATCTCACCGAACGAATATCTGTCGGCGAGATCGGCGAGCGCATGCATCTGCTCGGCGGTAGCATCGCCCGGAGGCGCGCCGATCGGCTTCAGCGAGATCGTGACGATGGAATAGCCCTGGACCTTGTGCGGGGCGACCGAGTTCTTGCGCCATGCCTCGAAATCGGGATCGGCCGCGGCCTGCCGCAGTTCGTCCGGCATGTGCGGAAGCTTCTCGTAGGCGGGATAGCTGAAGCGCGAACGGATGTCCTCGACAACCTCGTCATCGATCTGGAGCGAGGAGTTGCGGATGTGCTGCCACTCCTCCTCGACTTCGCGCGAGAACTTCTCGATGCCGAGCTCGTGCACCAGGATCTTGATGCGCGCCTTGTAGATGTTGTCGCGGCGGCCGTACTGGTTGTACACCCGTAGGATCGCCTCGATGTAGCTGAGAATGTCGCGGCCATGCACGAAGTGCTTGATGGTCTTGCCGATGAACGGCGTGCGCCCGAGCCCGCCGCCGACCAGCACCTCGAAGCCGGTCTCGCCCTTCTCGTTCTTGATCAGCTTCAGCCCGATGTCGTGGATCTTGATCGCGGCGCGGTCGTGGTCCGACGCGGTGATCGCGATCTTGAACTTGCGCGGCAGGAACGAGAATTCCGGATGCAGCGTGGTGTGCTGGCGGATCAGCTCCGACCAGATGCGGGGATCCTCGATCTCGCCGGGCGCCACGCCGGCCCACTGGTCCGAAGTGACGTTGCGCATGTTGTTGCCGGAGGTCTGCATCGCATGGATGCCGACTTCGGCAAGATCGGCCAGCGCGTCCGGCAATTCGGCAAGCTTGATCCAGTTGAACTGGATGTTCTGCCGCGTCGTGAAATGGCCGTAGCCACGGTCGTATTTGCGCGCGACGTGGGCGAGCGCGCGCAGCTGGTTCGACGCCAGCGTCCCGTAGGGGATCGCGACCCGGAACATGTAGGCGTGCAGTTGCAGATAGACGCCGTTCTGCAGCCGCAGGATCTTGAACTCGTCCTCGGTGAGCTCGCCGGACAGGCGGCGCTTCACCTGGTCGCGGAATTCCGAGACGCGCTCGTTGACGAGCGTGCGGTCGATTTCATCGTAAGCGTACATGCGAGAATGCCTTAAACCTGGACCGGCTGTCCGATGGTCACACCGGTGCGGCGGATCTGTTCGCGCAGATTGCCGGGTTCGATCCTGCCGTCCGCACCGACCTGTACCGGCGCGATATAGGGACCGATCGCGCCGACGTCATCGGCAACGGACTCCGCAAGCAACGCTTTCGCCTCGTCGGAGTTGCGCACGATCGCGGCTTCCGACAGCTCCGCGGACCAGCTCTTGGCGGCGGTGCGGTAAACCACGATGCCGTCCCAGGTGCGGTTGGCGGTCACGACCGAGGGACCGGCGATTTTGATCTTCTTCTGTTCAAGCGGGGAGGTCATTCGGCTGCATCCAATAGGTCAGAGATGATTTGCTTTGGGGTTTGGCGGCGAAGCGAGCCGGCATGCCGGACCACATCGCCGATGATGAGAATGGCGGGGCCGCCATTTGTCCGTCGCACCAGTTCGGGCAGGTCGCGCAGCGTACCGATCGCACCTTGCGCATCGGGACGCGTGACGCGGGCGAACACGCCGACCGGCGTCTCCGGCGAACGGCCGGCGGCCAAGAGGCCGGCGCGTACGGCCGGCGCAGCCGTCATGCCCATGTAGACCACGACGGTCATCCTGGCGTCGGTCAGCGCCGACCAGTCCACGACTTCCGCGTCGCGCGCCTTGTGCGCGGTGAGGAAGGTGATGCGGGTTGCTTCGTGACGATAGGTAAGCGGCACCTCGAAATCGGCGGCGCCGCCGAGGCCTGCAGTGATGCCGGGAATGATCGAATAGGCAACGCCGGCCGCACGCAACGCTTCGACTTCTTCGCCGCCGCGGCCGAACACGAAAGGATCGCCGCCCTTCAGCCGCACTACGCGCTGGCCGGATTGCGCAGCCTCGATCATGCGCTTGTTGATGGCGTCCTGACCGATGCCGGGCTTGCCGACGCGGCGACCGACCGGCACGCGGCTGGTGTCACGGCGGATGCGGTCGAGAATTTCAGGCGAGACCAGCTCGTCATGGAAGACGATGTCGGCATCCTGGAGCGCGCGCAGCGCCTTGATGGTCAGCAAATCCGGATCGCCGGGACCGGCGCCGACCAGCGCGACCGAGCCCTCCGGCTTGTCGGCTCGCGCGAACGCGGATGGATCGGAAATCGCCTTGAGGGCGGCTTCGGCCTCACCCTTGCGGCCCGCAAGCAGGGATGCGCCGATCGGGCCGTCGATGACGCGCTCCCAGAAACGGCGGCGCAGCGGAAACTCGGCAATACGTTCGTTGATGGATTTGCGGAAGCCGCCGATGAACTCGGCCAACTCGCCGATCCGCGCCGGCAGCAGTGCCTCGATCTTTTCGCGCACGCGCCGCGCCACCACCGGCGACGTGCCGCCGGTGCCGACGGCGACCACGACATCGCCGCGATCGACGATCGCCGGGAAGATGAAGCTCGAATGCTCGAGATCGTCCATGACGTTGACGGGCAGGCCGAGCGCCTTGGCGCGGACCGACATCGCCACGCCGACATCGCCTGCGCCGGCGCAAACGACGGCGATGATTCCCGAGAGATCGGCGGTCAGTGGATCGGTGGCCGCGACGTCGATACGCGCGGCGTCCTCGGAGCCCAGACCCAGGTCCTGATTGCCGTCGATCGCATGCACGCGAATGCGCGCACCGGCGGCTGCGAGCACGCGCAGCTTGGCGCGCAGAAGCTCACCCGCGCCGATGAGAACCACCGGACCGGCCTTGAGATCGAGGAACACCGGCAAGAACCGCATACGATACTCGCTCCCCCCAGATCCGGGGTTGACTGGAATTATTTTCTATATATGTGTCGTTTCGAGCGCGCAAAGAGAAAATTTTTTCTTCTCTCTTGCGCCGCAACTATAGAATTTTCGCCTTCAAACGCAAAGTGGCAGAGATGCATCTTCTCAAGGACAATTCCACTGCTGTCGGCTTGGGCAGCCCGGCCGCCGCCGAGCGCGCGCGCACGCAAGAATTTTCTGCTGACCTTGCCCCGAGCATGGACCATCTCGACCAGCTCGAGGCCCAGAGCATCTACATCTTCCGCGAAGCCTTTGGCCGCCTCAAGAAGATCGCCCTGCTGTGGTCGCTCGGCAAGGACTCCAACGTCATGATCTGGCTGGCGCGCAAGGCCTTCTTCGGCCGCCTGCCGTTCCCGGCCCTCCATGTCGACACCGGCAAGAAGTTTCCGGAAATGTATCGCTTCCGCGATCACTACGGCAAGGAATGGGATCTCGATCTACGTGTCGAGCCTTGCCCGCCGATTGATGCCGTCGACCCAACGCTGCCGCCCGCCGCACGTTCCGCCGCGCGCAAGACCGAGGGCCTCAAGATGGCGCTCGCCAAATACGGTTTCGACGGCCTGATTGCCGGCATCCGCCGCGACGAGGAGGCGACGCGTGCCAAGGAGCGCGTGTTCTCGCCACGCGGCTTGGAAGGCAATTGGGACGTGCGCGACCAGCCGCCGGAGTTCTGGGATCATTTCAATGCGTCGCCGCCGCAGGGCGCCCATTTGCGCATCCATCCGATCCTGCATTGGACCGAGTCCGATATCTGGGCCTACACGAAGCGCGAGAACATCCCGATCATCCCGCTGTATCTGTCGCAAAACGGCAAGCGCTATCGCTCGCTGGGTGATCAGGACATCACCAATCCGGTCGCCTCAAACGCGTCGAACATCGACGAGATCCTGATCGAACTCGAGCAGACCAAGGTGCCGGAACGTTCCGGCCGTGCGCTCGACCACGAGACCGAGGACGCTTTCGAGCGCCTGCGTGTCGCCGGCTATCTCTGATCAAGGACGCGAGCGCGATATGAACATGATCGTCACCCCCGCTTCGCCCGCCACCCCGAACGGCACGACGCGACCGCAGGTCCGCATCGTCATCGTCGGCCATGTCGACCATGGCAAGTCGACCTTGGTCGGCCGCCTGCTGCACGAGACCGGCAGCCTGCCCGACGGCAAGCTCGAGATGCTCAAAGCCGTCAGCGCGCGGCGCGGCATGCCGTTCGAATGGTCGTTCCTGCTCGACGCGCTCCAGACCGAGCGCGACCAGGGCATCACCATCGACACCACGCAGATCCGCTTCCGCACCAATTCGCGCGACATCGTGCTGATCGACGCGCCCGGCCACGCCGAATTCCTGCGCAACATGATCACCGGCGCCTCGCAGGCCGACGGCGCGGTGCTGATCATCGATGCGCTCGAAGGCGTGCGCGACCAGACAAGGCGGCACGGCTATCTCCTGCATCTGCTCGGCGTGAAGCAGGTTGCGGTCGTCGTCAACAAGATGGACCGCGTCGACTTCGCCGCCGAGCGCTTCAAGGAGATAAGCGACGAGATCTCGGCACATCTGCAAGGCCTCGGTGTGAAGCCCACGGCCGTGATCCCGATTTCCGCCCGAGACGGCGACGGCGTCGCCGAGCGCACCGATCGGATCGGCTGGTACAAGGGCCCGACCGTCGTGGAGGCACTCGACCGGCTCGAACCGGCGCGCCCGCTGGAGGCGCTGGCGCTGCGGCTGCCGGTGCAGGCGATCTACAAATTCGACGATCGCCGTATCGTTGCGGGCCGGATCGAATCCGGCAGCCTCATCGCCGGGGACGAAATCGTGATCATGCCGGCCGGCAAGATCGCCAGGATCAAGACGGTCGAGAGCTGGCCGGTGACGCCGGTCGCGGGCCGACAGGGTGCAGGCCGCTCGGTCGGCATCACGCTCGACCGCGAGCTGTTCCTCGAACGCGGCGATATCATAGCGCATACGAACAGCGCGCCGCGCGAGACGCGACGGCTGCGCGCGAGGATCTTCTGGCTGCACGACAAGCCGCTGGCCAAGGGCGACCAGCTCCTGGTTCGCTGCGGGCCAAAGGAAAGCCGTGCCACCGTTGTCGCGATCGAGAAGGCGGTCGATCCCGGCGAGTTGTCGAGCGTCGAGAACAAGGCAATCGGCCGCAACCATGTCGGCGAGATCGACATTTCCCTTTCGAATCCGATTGCCACCGATCCCTACACGGAAAATCCGCGCACCGGCCGGCTCGTGATCGAGGTGTCCGGGCGCATCGCGGGCGGCGGTCTCGTGCTGTCGGTCGATGCCGGCCAGCGCGCCCTGCCCGTCGACATCGTGCCGGTGGAATCCGCGCTGCGGCCCGACGAACGCTCCGCGCGCTATCGTCACAACGGCGCCGTGGTCTGGCTCACCGGCCTCCCCGCCTCCGGCAAGTCGACTCTCGCAAAAGCACTGGAGCGGCGGCTGTTCAGCAATGGCGGCTCGCCGATCCTGCTCGACGGCGATACGCTGCGCGCCGGCCTCAACAGCGACCTCGGCTTCTCCGCCGCCGATCGCAGCGAGAACATCCGCCGTCTCGCCGAAGTCGCGACACATCTCGCGCGCAACGGCCACATCGCCATCGTCGCGGCGGTCTCGCCCGCCCGCGAGGATCGCGCCACCGCGCGCTGCATCGCCGACACTTCGTTCCGCGAGATTCACGTCGCGACGCCGGCCGGGATCTGCGAGGAGCGAGACCCCAAGGGCCACTACAAGAAGGCCCGCGCCGGCGCGCTCGCGTCGTTCACCGGTATCGGCAACGACTACGAGCGGCCTGAGGCCGCCGAGCTCGTGATAGACACCTCGACGCGCACGGTCGCCGAGGCCGCGGACGAGATCGAACAAATGCTCAAGACGACCGGCGTGCTGTTCGACGAAGTCGTGGACCTCGCCGCGAATATTTGAAGGCGGGCTGCTGCCCCGCTGTCGTCGCCCGGCTTGACCGGGCGACCCAGTATTCCACCGACAGCCGTGATTCAGCCGAGAGGCCGCGGCGTACTGGATTCCCCGCCTTCGCGGGGAATGACACCGTGCGTACGCCCACCCGCCTTGACATTTTGACAACTTTTGGGGGCCTTCTCACGGCCCCGATTTTGGGGCTAATAAGACCCCGAAAGCCGCTCCTTGGAGCGCATTTTGCTGCGGTCGGGTCAAAAGCAGCCAAAAACAGCCATTTCCAACAAGAAAGCCCATCATGAAACGCGTCGACGCCCACGGATTGAAGATCGCTCCCATCCTGTTCGATTTCATCGCCAAGGAAGCGGCCCCGAAGACGGGAATCGCGCCGGATGCGTTCTGGGCCGGGCTTGCCGCCATCATCAAGGAGCTGGGGCCGAAGAACCGCGCGCTGCTGGCGGAGCGCGACACGCTGCAGGCCAAGATCGACGACTGGCACCGCGCCAACAAGGGCAAAGCGTTCGACCTCAACGCCTATACCGCGTTCCTGAAGGAGATCGGCTATCTCGTCCCGGAGCCGGCGACGCAGAAGGTCGAGACCGCCAATGTGGACGAGGAGATCGGCAAGATCTGCGGCCCGCAGCTGGTCGTGCCCCTGACCAATGCGCGCTACGCACTCAACGCAGCGAATGCGCGCTGGGGCTCGCTCTATGACGCCTTCTACGGCACCGACGCGATTCCGCACGATCCATCCGAGAGCGGCAAAGGCTACAACAAGGCGCGCGGCGACAAGGTGATCGCAAAAGCGAAAGCCTTCCTCGATGCCGCCGTGCCGCTGGCGACCGGCAGTCACACCGACGTCACCGCCTATAGCGTGGTCGCAGGCCAGCTCGCGGTGAAGCTGAAGAGCGGCAACGCCACCGCGCTGAAGAACGCCGCGCAATTCGCGGGCTTCCAGGGCGACGCAGCCGCACCGAGCGCGGTGCTGCTCGCCAACAACGGCCTGCATGTCGAGGTGAAGATCGACCGCAGCAGCGCGATCGGCAAGGACGATCCGGCCGGCGTCGCGGACATGGTCATGGAGTCCGCGGTCTCAACCATTCTCGACATGGAAGACTCGGTCGCGGCGGTCGATGCCGAGGACAAGGTGCTGGTCTATCGCAACACGCTCGGCCTGATGAACGGCACGCTGTCGGCCGATTTCGAGAAGGGCGGCAAGACGCTGACGCGCTCGCTCAATGCCGACCGCAGCTACAAGACGCCTGACGGCAAGGGCGAGGTCAAGCTGCACGGCCGCAGCCTGCTCCTGATGCGCAATTGCGGTCACCACATGTTCACCGACGCGGTGCTGGACGACAAGGGCGAGGAGATTCCGGAAGGCCTGCTCGACGCCGCCGTCTCCGGGCTTCTTGCCGTGCATGATTTGAAGGGCAACTCCAAGGTCAAGAACAGCCGCACCGGCTCTGCCTATATCGTCAAGCCGAAGATGCACGGACCCGACGAGGTGTCGCTGACCTGCGAAATCTTCGACCGCGTCGAGAAGATGCTGTCGCTGCCAGAGAACACGCTCAAGGTCGGCATCATGGACGAGGAGCGGCGCACCACCGTCAACCTCAAGGCCTGCATCCAGCGCGCCTCCAAGCGCATCATGTTCATCAACACCGGCTTCCTCGACCGCACCGGCGACGAGATCCACACCTCGATGGAGGCGGGGCCGATGATCCGCAAGAACGAGATGAAGGCGCAGGCCTGGATCAAGTCCTATGAGGACTGGAACGTCGATATGGGCCTGATCTGTGGCCTGCCCGGCCATGCCCAGATCGGCAAGGGCATGTGGGCGGCGCCGGACAAGATGGCGGACATGCTTGCCCAGAAGCTCGCCCATCCGCAGGCCGGTGCCACCACCGCCTGGGTGCCCTCGCCGACCGCCGCGACGCTGCACGCGCTGCACTACCACCAGGTCAACGTCACCGCGCGCCAGCAGGAGCTCGCAAAGGCCGGGCCGCGCGCAAAGCTCGAGGACATCCTGACCATCCCGGTGTCGAAGTCGAACTGGGCGCCCGATGACGTCAAGCAGGAGATCGACAACAACTGCCAGGGCATCCTGGGCTATGTCGTGCGCTGGATCGACCAGGGCGTCGGCTGCTCCAAGGTGCCTGACATTCACGACGTCGGCCTGATGGAAGACCGTGCCACCCTGCGCATTTCCAGCCAGCACCTCGCCAACTGGCTGCACCAGGGCGTCATCACCGAAGCCCAGGTAATGGAATCGCTCAAGCGCATGGCGGTCGTCGTCGACAAGCAGAATGCGGGCGATCCCATCTACAAGCCGATGGCGCCCGCCTTCGACGGCACAGCCTTCAAGGCGGCTAGCGACCTCATCTTTAAAGGACGCGAGCAGCCCAACGGCTACACCGAATACATCCTCACCGCTCGCCGCCGCGAGGCCAAGGCGGCTGGCTGAAAAGGCCCTTGGCTGACAAGGCGGCCTGCTGATCCGACTAGAACACCAAAAGCCCCGGCTCGCGCCGGGGCTTTTTCGTTGCGGCAGCTACGCTCCCGCTAGAACACTGCCAGATATTTCAGCAGCGACACGATACCGATAATGATGACGACCACGCGCGCGATCTGCTTGGCGCGGCCGTCCATCGGCAGCATGTTGATGAGGTAAAGTACGAGAATGACGACGAGAAAGGTGACGAGGACGCCGACCAACATTGTTAGGACCCCCATTAGGCCAGTTGCTGACGCTTCTTAACGCACAACTCCCGCGCCGGTTCCATTGAGGCAACCCTCTGCAACTTCTAGTAATTCCGTACTTCTACCGTCAGCCGGCCTGCCTAAAATTTTACCCTTTTCCTTTCAGATGCAGACACCGTTTGGCCCCTGAGCCACAAACGGCATGCGATTGCCTGGTCTTGCGTGCCCCTCTTTTCCGATGTTGCCCGGGGCGATTTCACGAACTTTGTAATGGGAATTGGGGGACTTCGATGCTGAATCGTCTGACCGTATCCGCGCTGCTGAAGGCGGTGATCGCGATCACATCGATCTGCGTGGTGATCGCACTCTCGCTCACCGCCTACGAGTCCTGGGATCGCCTGAAGACCGCCAACCGCATTTCGCAGATCGCCGACACGTCCGCCGATCTGTTCAAGGCGATGCACAATCTACGCACCGACCGCTCGACCACGGTCCGTCTCCTGAACGCGACCGAGCCGATGGACGGCGAGATCGAGAAATATCTGCGCGCCCTGCGCGATGCCCAAATGCCCGCCATGGCGCGCGCGCTCCAGCTGCTGCCCAGTATGGACTTCCCGCAGTCGGGCACCCTGGTACCGGAGCTCGCGCGTCTGTTCAAATTGCTGACCGAAGAGCAGAAGCAGTTCTGGGAGGATGTCGCCAAGCCGAAGGACCAGCGCCGCGCCAGCCTGCCCAAGGAATACATGGAGACGACGCAGGGCCTGCTCGACACGCTCGACAAGCTCTCGAACACCTTGGCCACCACCGTCAATCACCTGGACGCAGCGATCGACCAGCTCCTGTCGATCAAGCAGAACGCCTGGCTGCTCCGCAACACCGCGGGCGAGGCGTCGCTGATCGTCTCGACCGGACTGGCCGCCGGCAAGATCACGCCGGAAGGCCGCTACGCTTATACCCAACATGTCGGCGGCACGAGCGCGATGTGGAAGGCGCTGGAGTTGTCGACGTCCGGCATGCAGTTGCCGGCTGGGCTCGCCTCCGCGATGGCGGCCGCCAAGACCTCCTATTTCGAGCCGCAATATCTGGCCTTGCGCGACCGTCTCGCCGACGCGCTGGTCAAGGGTGAGAAGCCCGAGATGACGGCGAACCAATGGAGCCCGCTCACGGTCGGCCGCATGGCGAGCGCGGTCGCAGTGGCAGAAGGTGCGCTCGATGCTGCCAAGATCCACACGCAGGAGCAGCGCGGCGCCGCAGAGCGCGCACTGATCGTGCAGCTGACGCTGCTGGCGCTCGCCGTGGGGCTTGCCGTCGGCGCGATCATGCTGGTCAATCGCCGCGTCATCACTCCGCTCAACACCATCCGGGACGCCATGCTGAAGGTCGCCGGCGGCGACCTTGCCGTCGATAGCGGCTATCTCGATCGCAACGATGAGATCGGCGCGCTTGCCGGCGCGCTGGAGACCTTCAAGCAGCAGGCCAACGAGAAGCTCAAGATCGAGGCGCAGGAGCGCGAACGCAATGCGGGCGCCTCCGCGCGCCAACGCGCGGTCGAGACCTATGTCGGCGAGTTCGAGGGCGCGGTGCGCAAGACGCTCGGCGAATTGAGCGAAGCCTCCGGCGAAATGCGCAAGACCTCGGGCGATCTCTCTGCGGTGTCGCGGCAGACCAACGACCGCGTGCAGGTCGCGGGCAAGGCCTCCAATGACGCCTCCATGAGCGTGGACAGCGTCGCCGCGGCAGCCGAAGAGCTCAGCGCCTCGATCAACGACATCAGCCAGCAGGCCGCGCATGCCGCAGGCATCGCCAGCCGCGCCGTGACCCAGGCGCGCGACACCGACGGCACGGTGCAGGGACTTCAGAAGTCGGCCGGCCGCATCGGCGAGGTCGTCGGCCTGATCAACACCATTGCGCAGCAGACCAATTTGCTCGCGCTCAACGCCACGATCGAGGCTGCCCGCGCCGGCGAAGCCGGGCGCGGCTTTGCCGTGGTCGCCTCCGAGGTGAAGTCGCTGGCGAGCCAGACCGCCAAGGCAACCGAGGAGATCTCCGAGCAGATCGCCGACATCCAGAAGGTCGCGGGCGACGCCATCAGCGCGATCCAGACCATCGGCGGCATCATCGGCGAAGTGAATGAGGTCGCGACCGCAATCGCTGCCGCCGTGCAGGAGCAGGGCGCGGCCACGCAAGAGATCACCCGCAGCACCCAGTTTGCGGCGCAGGGCACCAAGAACGTCTCGGACAACATCACCGGCGTCAAATCCGATGCTGACGCTGCTGCCGCCGCCGCCGACAACGTGAAGCACGCCTCCGAGATGCTGGAGAGCCAGAGCCGCCAGCTCGGCCATGAGGTCAGCGACTTCCTCGGCAAGATCCGCGCGGCGTAGAACGGGCCGTTAAAGAGAGCCGCGCCCACATCCTCGGTGTCGTCCTGGCTTTCGCCAGGACGACGTTGAGGCTACTCCTTCGCCACCACCGGCACTTGGCGGAATCTTGCGCGCACCGAATCCGGCAGCGGAGAGAAATTCATTGCGACGCCGCGGCGGTCGTTGGCATTGCGGCTGGCGACCACCAGACCGTCGGCGCCCGCGACGATGTCGCCCTTGCGCAAGGTGGGATCGTCGTCGACCTTGACCTGAGCGAGCCCGACCGGATCCTTGCCGTTGCAGGTGCAGCCTGCGACAATCTCATTGCGATAGCGGAACGCGTTGGGCAAGTCGGAATAGGATTTCCCCTTGTCCGTCGTCGCGTCGTCGATGTTGCCGCCATAGACGAGCGAGGTCTCCGAGGCCGGGCAGAAGCTCTTGCAGGATTGCGCCTTGCTCTCGGAATCATTTCCCTGCGCCGGGAAATAACGTCCGTCGCAGCCGCGCACGCAATAGGCCGTGCCGCCGCCATAGGATGCCCGCTGGCGCGGCGTGTCGTAGCGCGGCGAGTCATCGGTCTGGAACGGCATGCGAATCTCGGGCGCCGGCCGCCCGCGGAAGCCGCCGAACAGCGCCGAGAAAAAGTCCTCCGCATGGGCCGATGGCGTCAGCGCGAGGCCGAAGGAGGCAACGGCGACGAATGCCGCCGCGCCACCGGCGAGTTTGCCGATCGAACGTCTCTTCATGTGACCTCACTCGACGCTTAGTTGACGGCCGAATTCGAAATGTTCAGCGCCTGCCGGCCCGAGGGCAGCGCCGTCACGGCCGGACGCTTGCGCACGGAATCCCCGCCTTTGGCCATCAGCGGCGCGTTCTTCGGCAGCACAACGACTTTGGCGCCGACATTGACGCGGCCGAACAGGTCGGTGACGTCCTCATTTGTCATGCGGATGCAGCCAGACGAGACGAACTTGCCAATCGTGCTGGGATCGTTGGTGCCGTGAATGCGGTATTCGCTCGACCCGAGATACATCGCACGCGCGCCGAGCGGATTGCCGGGGCCGCCAGCGACGAAGCGAGGCAGATAGGGTTGGCGCGCAATCATCTCAGCAGGCGGATGCCAGTCCGGCCATTCCGCCTTGCGGCTGACGCTCTGCACGCCCGACCAGGTGAAGCCCTCGCGCCCGACACCGACGCCATAGCGGATGGCGCGGCCCTGTCCGAGCACGTAGTAAAGATAAGTATTGTTGGTATCGATCACGATGGTACCGGCCGGCTCGCTCCGATCGAAGCTGACAATCTGCTTGCGCAGGCGATCGGGCAGCGCGGCATCCTCGTCGGGCGCCTGCGCGCTCTGGCTTGCATAGCCTTGGTTTGGATAGCCTTGGTTCGCATAGACTTGGTTCGCATAACCCTGCGAATAGCCCTGGTCCTGAGGGTAGGCCTGGTCCTGCGGATAGGTGTAGCCCAGTGTTTGTGCGCTTGCGGCGCCGAACGGCACTGCCAGCAAAGCGGTTGCGAAGGCGAAGGCGGTGATGCGGCGCGGCGATAAGCGGCGTCGGACTGCAGAGAACTTCGTCATGTGCTGCCCCGTTGGATGCCCGCATCAGGGTGATGCGCTGGTTCGATCAACGCGGTCGAACCGGCACAAGTTCCGCGGCGCGATGCAGCAGCGACGTCACAGTCAAGCGAGCATCTCTTCACGAAGCCGCGATGGAACCCGCAGGAGGCTTGGACGTTCTTGTCTGGTCGTGGGCGCGCGGACCGAAGACTCCGTGCCGGAGAGGTATTGTGCGCGTCCTTCCCAGTGAACGTATGACTTCCGGCAACGGCGAAGGCACTCCGCTTCCCGAGAGCCACGGCGAACTCCCGCCGGTGATCCGCCGCACCGAGCTCGTCGCCTTCTCGCTTGCCGGACTTCTCCTCATCGCAATCGTCGCGGTGCTCTATGTCGGAAAGGCGTTCTTTCTGCCTGTGGTGATGGCGTTCGTCACCGGCACGATGCTCTCGCCGGCAGCGACCTTCCTGGAGAAACAGAAAGTGCCGCGGAGTCTCGCCGCCGCGCTAATCGTGTTCGCGGTGACCGCCGTAGTCGGCTTCATCGTCGCGCTGATTGCCTCGCCGGCGATGGAATGGAGCTCGCGCCTGCCCGAACTCGGCGCGCAGTTGAAAGACAAGGTCCACGTGTTCGACCGGCCGCTGGCGCTGTGGCGAGAGCTGCAGACGATGCTCGGCGGCTCGGAGGGATTGCCGAGCCTCCAGATGCCGAAATTCGAGTGGGTGCAGCCGACGATCGAATTCCTGTCACCGACCTTTACCGAATTCCTGCTGTTCTTCGTCACCCTGATCCTGTTCATCGCCAGCTGGCGGGACCTGCGACGGGCGATGATCATGACCTTCAGCGATCATGACGCACGGCTGCGCACGCTTCGCATCCTCAATGAGATCGAGGTCCATCTCGGCAACTATCTCTTGACCGTGACCCTCATCAATGTCGGCGTCGGCGTCGCCGCCGGCATCGTCTGCGCGCTCACCGGAATGCCCAATCCGGCTGGCCTCGGCGCGCTCGCGGCCACCCTCAATTTCATTCCGATCATCGGACCGGTGGCCATGTTCGCCATTCTGGTCGTGGTGGGACTGGTCACCTTCCCGACTGTCAGCGGCGGCCTGATGGCGGCGCTCGCCTTTGGCGGCATCACCTTCCTGGAGGGACATTTCGTCACGCCGACCATCATCGGCCGGCGGCTGGCGCTCAATGCGCTCGCGGTGCTGCTGGCGCTGGCGTTCTGGACCTGGCTGTGGGGCCCGATGGGTGCGTTCCTGTCGTCGCCGCTGCTGATCGTAGCCCTGATCCTGAAGGAGCATCTGTTGCCGGAGGATTCGCCGCAGCTCCCGCAGGACTAACGGTTTCCGTGAACGGAACTTACCCGACGACGAAACGTTTCCCGGCTGTCTCAACCGTCAGCAGCTCGGAGCCCCTGATGTCAACCACCAATGCCGAAGCCGGGATGAGAGACTGGACCGACAAAGCCACCCGAGAACGCCTCGAGAAGGATGTAGCAGCCGTGAAAAGCGATATCGCCGCCCTCACCGATCAGATCACCGACGCGCTCAATACTTTCGCCAACTCATCCGGCAAGCAGGCCCGCCGCGGCTATCGCCAGGCGCGCGAGAACGTGGATTCCGCCATCGACGACATGTCGGAGCGCGGCAGCGCGATGATGGGCGCGGCACAGGAAGCCTACGGCTCGATCGAGGAGACGCTGGAGGACGCGATCAGCCAGCGGCCGCTTGCGACCGTGGGGCTCGCGCTCGGCATCGGCTTCCTGATCGGCGCGGCCTGGCGCCGCTGAGGTCGCGAAGGGGGTATCGAGACGGTGGCGCAGCGGCGCCGCCGGTGCCGGCTTGTGGGATCTGAGGAGCAAGGCCATGTTTCAGCGCATCATTGACGGGATCAGCGCATCCACCGGCACCACTGTGCGGCTGACCTCGCTGGCAGCAGGCGCGGCGTTCGCGCTGTTCATCACCACGTGCTTCCTGTGCGCGGCGGCGTTCATTTCGGTGCTCAACAAATATGGTCCGGTGCAGGCCTGCCTCGCCGGTGCAGGCATCTTCTTTCTGCTGACTCTGACCGCGGCGGTAAGCTATTGGGTCTACAAACGGCAGCTGCGCAAGCAAGCTCATATCGCGGCCGAGCGCGCCTCGAAGTCGGCGGCCTCGAGCATGCTCGCGGACCCCATGCTGCTCGCCACCGGACTCCAGATCGTTCGCGCCATCGGGATCAAGCGGCTGTTGCCGATCCTGGCGATCGGCGGAGTCGCCCTCGGAATCATGGCGAGCCGCGCCGGCCTACCCGACGAGACCTCGGCTGAACCTGCCGAGTAGCAGCTACCGCGAGGTAGAAAATTTCGTCACAAGTCCCGCGAACGCATCTATTGAATAGGCACCGGCGGCCCTGCGCCAAGTTTGGCGCCGCCCGGCGCCGTTTGCCTGCGCCATCACGCAAACGCTACTCGGATAGGCAGGCGGTTGCCGTTAAAAGCAGCGCCCCTGATTCCAAAAGCAATTTTTTCGATGAAACCGTCCGTCCAGGCGAACCTCGCCGCATTCCATCACGACCCCCGGCTCTATTTGACGCTCGGCATCGCCAACTGGTCGGTTTTCGTCGACCACATCCCGAACAACGTCGTCAATTTGCTGACGCTGCGCAACTTCGGCTTCAGCGGCGCCGCAGACTTGTTCGTGTTCGTGGTGGGCTATGGCGTCGCGATCATTCACGGCAGGATAGCACTGGAGCGCGGCTACGTCGTCGCGGCGACGCGCATCTTTCGCCGCGTCTGGCGGCTGTATGCCGCCTATGTCGTGCTATTCGTGATCTATATCGACACCATCGCCTATGTCGCCTCGCAATCCAAGGCGCCCGAGATCATCCACGAATACAACATATCGGGAATTCTCGAGCACCCGCTGCGTATCCTGGTGCGCGGCCTCGTGCTCCAGGAGGAGCCGCTGAATCTCGACCTGTTACAGCTGATGATACCGCTGATGGCCTTCTTTCCGTTCGCGCTGTGGGGGCTGTTGCGGCGGCCGAACCTGACGCTTGCGGCATCGGTCGCGCTGTACGTTGCGGCACGCTGGTTCGACTGGAATTTCCGGGTCTATCCGGACCAGGAGTGGACCTTCAACCCGTTCTGCTGGCAGATGCTGATGGTGCTGGGCGGCTGGTTCGCCGTGACCGGTGCGTCGGGCCGCGCGCTGCACGGCCTGTCCTGGCTGCGCGTGCTCGCAGGCGCCTATCTCGTATTCGCGATGGCGATCACGCTGATGCGCCACTCGCCGGCGCTTGCCGCCTACCTACCGGACATCGTGCTCAACAACATCACGCCGACCGACAAGGAAAACCTCGCACCCTATCGCGTGGTCCACTTCCTCGCGCTCGCTTTCCTCGCGACACATCTCGTCCCGGCCGATCATCCCGGCCTGCAATGGAGATCGCTACGGGCGGTCATCAGATGCGGCGAGGAATGGCTCGCTGTGTTCTGCGTCGGCGTATTCCTGTCCTTAGCCGGCCATCTCATCCTGATCACCGGCGCCAATCTGGTGGTGATGCAGATCGCCGTGAGTCTGGCCGGCTTCGCGGCGATGGCCGCGGTCGCATATTACATCGCCTGGTCGAAGCGGCAGGACCTGCCCGCGGCCTTGCGGCAGCAGGCCTAACCCGGCACCCTCCGATTCCGCTAGGCCGGCCATCACGGCTGGGCTATGCGGAGCGGCAGCGGATTGCGCGAGGAGACCGGGCGTGGTGATGGCGAATGGCGGGGGTGAGGGAGCCGAGACCGCGCCCCGGCGCGGCCGGCCAAGGTCGATCGAGACCGCCAACGCCATTCTCCAAAGCGCCTATGCGCTGATGGCCACCACCGGCCTTGCCGCCACCACCATCGACGCGATCGCGCGCCACTCCAGCGTCTCCAAGATGACGATCTACAAATGGTGGCCGTCCCGCGAAGCCTTGCTGATCGACGCCTTCCTTCACCATGCCGCGCAGATGCTGCCGCTGCCGCCTGCAAGCTCGGGCAGCCCCGCCGCGCGCGCACGCCGCCATGCCGCGGCCTATGCCGAAGCGCTCCAGGGCGAGTTCGGCAAGGTCCAGCTCGCCGTCATCTCCGAATGCATCTCCAAGACCGGCTCGGCGGAGCTGTTCTACGCCCGCTATCTGCAATTCCGGCGCGACGTGCTGATCGAGATGATCGCCGCGGGCCAGAGCGACGGCAGCATTCTGGCGGAAGCACCGCCCCAGGATCTCTACGACGCCATCTATGGCGGCCTATTCTACCGCTACGTCTTCGGCATCGCGCCGATCACGCCGGCCTACGCGCGGACTCTGGTTGACCTCGTGCTGCGGCCGAAGATCTAGGGCGCTTTCCGCGGCGGCCGGATCGGTGCTGACAGCTTGTCGGTGCGGTCGCGCTCGGTCATGTCCTCGACCGTCTCCATCGGCGCGGTCAGCTCGTAGACATAGGAGACATCGGTGAAATAGCGCTTGGCGGTGCCGCCGAGCGCCTCGGGCGCGACGCGGTCGAGCAGGATCAGGCCGAAATCGGAATCGGGGCGGCGCGTCGCTTCGCTGGTGTTGAACTCCTCCCAGCGGAAATAGAAGACCTCGCCGGTCCCCTCGTTCGTCACCGTCCAATTGGCAGTGATGTGCGGATGCTTGCCGACCAGCGACAGGCCCTCGTCGGAATGCGAGGCGAGCTCGAAGAACAGCAGCGACAGGCTCTGCGCCGCGCGCGCGCTGACTGCGATATCAGGACCGGTAACGGCGATGCGGTCGGCATGCGGAATGGCGCGCGCCTCGAACAGGCCCTTCAGCTTGACGCCCTGCCATTGGCTCTCGCTGAGCAGTGAGACGACATTGGACATGGCGTGGATGCGGCCGATCAGGAGCTCGCGCGCGACATCGATGTCGGAGCCATGGCGCAGCGTACGGGTCACGATCGACTGGATCACCGCCAGGATGTTTTTGACCCGATGGTTGAGCTCGTCGATGACGGCCGTCAGCCGGCGCTCGAAGCCGATTCTGACCTGGATTTCCCGGCTGAGCCGCAAATTGTTGTAGGCGACATAGCCGAACAGGCCGCACACCATCGCGGTGATCGCAAAGCCGATCGCCGCCACGATGATCGCAGTCTGCTCGGCGCGGCGCGCCGAATTGGTCTTGGCGTAATAGCCGAGCTGCCAGTCGCGACCACCGAAGCTCACCGTGCGCGTCGCCGACGGCGCCGCCCCATCGGCTGCCGTCGTTCGGGCCGAGACCACGCCTTGATCGTTGGCGACGAGTTCGCCACCCTCCCGGCGCGGATCCTTCAGCGCGACCGCGAACAACGACATGTCGTCGTTGGTCAGCATCAGGGAAGAGAGCTCGTAGGAAAATGTGATGAAGCCCGCCGGCTCCGTTGCGCCCTCGGGGATGACGGGAGCGGCCACAATGATGCCGATCGGCCCGTCGCCTCGCAGGAGGGCAACCGGTTCTGAGGCAACCGATCTCTTCTCCACTCTGGCGCGCGTCAGCATGGCGCTGCGCACCTGATCCTGGTCGTAACTGCGGCCGGGCAGCCCCTTGGTCTCGTTGCTGCGCGGCTCGAGATCCAGCAGCACGTCGATCGGCTGGGTGACACCTGCCGGATCGATCGGCTTGTCGTCATAGGTGCGGATTCGCGGATTGGGGAAGCCGGCGCTCGCGATGGCGGTCTGCGCTGCGGCAAGTTCGTTCGGCTTCAGGCGGGCGACCCAGCCCGCCACCACGAAATCGGTCTTGAAGGCGTAGATGGCCGAGCGCAACGGCTCGAGCATGTTGGGCTTGAGCACCGACGGCGCCCGGAACAGGCCGGAGGCAACCCGCGCGAGCAGTTCGCGCTCGGTGAGCCGGTCCTGGACCAGGCTGGCATGGACGTCGATCGCGCGCGCCAGCGCGATCCGGTCCAGCGCCAGCTCCTGGTCGTGGACGCGATAAGCCGCAAGCCCGGAGAGCAGGGCTCCGAGAAGAGCAATGAAGCCGATGATGAAACCCAGCCTGACCACGCGACTACTCAGGCGAAAGCAGGAGGTCGGCAATAAACACGGAGCATATGGACGCCGCTCGAACGGGCACGTGCCGAAACAGGGTGAACCCCAATGGCCGAGATAATGGAGGAGGAGGCATCGATACGCAACTTGGGTCGCCTGAAAAGCTCAAATCCGCCCAGCCGATGGTCCGGCCGGGGCGGATTTGCTCCGGGCACCGGAGGTAATCAATCGCCCTGACCGAAATTTGTTCCGCGGACACGGCTCTGCCCAACGCGTTAACGGGGAAACGCCTGCGTTAGGTCGTCGCGCCGGTCAGCCGGCCCGTTTCAAGCCGCCTTTGGCCTCAATGAAGCCGATGATGCGGTCCAGCCCCTGGCTCTTCTTCAGGTTGGTCATGACGAACGGCCGCTCGCCGCGCATGCGCCTGGCGTCCGTCTCCATCTTTTCCAGGGAAGCGCCGACATAGGGCGCCAAGTCGATCTTGTTGATGACAAGGAGGTCGGACCGGGTGATGCCGGGGCCGCCCTTGGACGGGATCTTGTCGCCGGCCGCCACGTCGATGACGTAAATGGTGAGATCGGCAAGCTCCGGGGAAAAAGTGGCAGCGAGGTTATCACCGCCGGATTCGATCAGCACGAGATCGAGCCCGGGAAACTTGGCGCGCATATCCGCCACCGCGGCGAGATTCATCGAGGCATCCTCGCGGATCGCGGTGTGCGGGCAGCCGCCGGTCTCGACCCCTGCAATACGATCCGGCGTCAGCGAGCCCGAGCGTACCAGGAATTCCGCATCCCATTTGGTGTAGATGTCGTTGGTGATCGCGGCGATGTCGTAGCGCTCACGCATGGTCTTGCAGAGCAGGTCCATCAGCGCGGTCTTGCCCGATCCGACCGGACCGCCGACACCGACACGCAAGGGGCCGTGGGAAGTAGGCATTGAGTGTTTCCTATTGTCGTCCTGGCGAAAGCCAGGACCCATTACCACTGAACCCGATTGTCACGGCACGCTGGAGCCACATCTGTGCATAGCCACGCGCACTCGTGGTTATGGGTCTTGGCTTTCGCCAGGACGACGATGGAAAGCTGCGCACCCCGCTCATGACCGAAACAGCCGCGTATATTGCGTCTCGTGCCGCAGGCTGGCGAGGTCGGCGCGAAACGTCGCGCCGCCGAGATCGTCCAGCGTCGCATTCAGCGCACGATTTGCAGTCCCGGCAACCGCGGCTTCCAGCCTCACCAGCACGCGTTGGCTGTCGGTCTGGCCGAGCGGAATGAGCCGGCTGGCCGCGGAAATCCAGTTCGAGACCAGCGCATGCAGGAAGGCGTGCAGCGTCGGCGCCAGCGGCACGCCGTGCATCGCGGCGACCACGCCAACAGCAACGGGATAGACCAATGGCGTGCGGCACGACGCAAGCATGGCATCCAGCCCGTCGGCATCCCACGCGGCGCGGGCGATCTCGATGAAAGCACGGCCCTGCGATGTCGTCTCCAGCTGCCGCTCGCGCGACGGCACGAAGGCCGCGGCGAGCTCGGCGATATCGCTCAAGGTGTCGCCCTCGCCCGCTTCAGTGGCGCGATAGGCGTGGACCAGAAAGGTCGCATCGCAGAAGCCCGAGCCATCGCGAAGCATCGCATCGAGCCAGTCCGCCAGCGACGCGGTGTCGGTGATGTCGCCGGCCTCGACCGCCCATTCGATGCCGCTGGAGTAGGAAAAGCCCCCGACGGGAAACGCGGGCGACAGCCAGGTCATCAGCCGGTACAGCGCCGCCGCCTCGCGCTCCGCGAGGTCGCGGGCCGCGACCGGCTCATTTGTGGTCATGAGCATGCTTGTGGCCGTGGTCATGGTCGGGGTGATCGCAATGCTCGTCGTGGTGGTGATGGTGAGCGTGACCGTCGCCATGTGCGGCATGACCATGGTGGTGATCATGACCGTGATGATCATCGTGGCCATGATCGTGATGCGCGTGGTCGTCGTGTCCATGCGCATGACCGGCATCGGCATAGGCGCCGCCCTCGGGATCGAACGGCGCCTCGATCTCGATCACGCGCGCGCCGAGGCCCTTCACCATGGCTTCGATGACGTGGTCGCGGCGGATGCGCAGGCCCTTGGCCATGATCTGCGTCGGCAGATGGCGATTGCCGAGATGCCAGCCGACGCGAATGAGGTGGTGCGGATCGTGGCCGCGGATCTCAAGCAGCGGTTCGGCAGCGGCGACCACCTCGATCAGCCGACCGTCCTCCAACACCAGCGCATCGCCGCCGCGCAGCGCGACGGCATTCTCCAGGTCGAGCAGGAACTCGAGCCCCCGCGTCCCCGTCATCGCCATGCGGCGGCGGTGTCGATCGTCGAAATCGAGCACGACCGTATCCGCCGGCGCTTCCGCGAATCGGTGTTGTCCCCTGACCTGCGTCGCCCGGATCATGCGCTTTTACCCCGTTACCGTGTCTCGACCTTCTCGGGCGTGATCACTTCGATTTTTGGCGGCGCCGTAAAACACTTCACCGCGACGCGGCCGAACGTCTTCATGTGCTCCATGGCGCGATGCGGCACCAGCGCCTCGGCATTCTCCCACTGCTCGACGAACACCATCTTGGCGGGATCGGTGACGCTCTCATGCAGATCATAGGCGATATTGCCGGGCTCTTTCCGGGTCTCCTTGATGCAGGCGGTGGCGGCTGCAATGAATTCGGCGCGCGTTTCAGGCTTGATGGTCAAGGTGGCGACGACGTAGATCACGAGAAATCCTCCCGGCTTTTCTTCTGGGCTTCAGATACCGGGCGGGACCTTAGACCAGGCGGGATCGAACGCAAAACCCGGAAAAGCCGCCCCCGGATATGCGACCAAGACATGGTCCGGAGACATGCGTTGAGGCGCTATTTCAGTACATGAAATATCGCTGCGCCATCGGCAGCACCTCGGCGGGGGCGCAGGTCAAAAGCTCGCCGTCGGCGCGGACCTCATAGGTCTCCGGATCGACCTCGATATTGGGGGTGGCGTCGTTGTGGATCATGCTCTTCTTCGAGATCCTGCCGCGGGTGTTCTGGACCGCATAGAGCTTCTTGTCGATGCCGAGCTTGCGCGCGAGGCCGCCGGTGATGGCGGCCTTCGAGGTGAACACCACGGAGGACGCGGTCACCGCCTTGCCGAAGGCGCCGAACATCGGCTGGTAATGCACCGGTTGCGGGGTCGGAATCGAGGCGTTGGGATCGCCCATGGGAGCGGCGACGATCATGCCGCCCTTGACGACACAATCCGGCTTGACGCCGAAGAAGGCCGGCGACCACAGCACGAGATCGGCGAGCTTGCCCTTCTCCACCGAGCCGATCAGCTTCGAAACGCCATGGGCGATCGCGGGATTAATGGTGTATTTGGCGATGTAGCGCTTGACCCGGAAATTGTCGTTGTCCTTGCCCTTGTCCTGCGGCAGCGAGCCGCGCTGCTTCTTCATCTTGTCGGCGGTCTGCCAGGTCCGGATGATGACCTCGCCGAGGCGGCCCATGGCCTGGGAGTCCGAGGAGATCATCGAAAGCGCGCCGAGATCATGCAGGATGTCCTCGGCCGCGATGGTCTCCTTGCGGATGCGGCTTTCGGCGAACGCGAGATCTTCCGCGATCGAGGGATCGAGGTGGTGGCACACCATCAGCATGTCCAGATGCTCGTCGATGGTGTTGCGCGTAAAGGGCCGCGTCGGATTGGTCGAGGACGGCAGCACGTTCTTCAGTCCCGCGACCTTGATGATATCGGGGGCGTGACCGCCGCCAGCGCCCTCGGTGTGGAAGGCGTGGATGGTGCGGCCCTTGAACGCCTTGATCGTATCCTCGACGAAGCCTGATTCGTTGAGCGTGTCGGTGTGGATCATCACCTGGATGTCGTAGTCGTCGGCCACCGACAGGCAGGTGTCGATCGCGGCCGGCGTCGTGCCCCAGTCCTCGTGCAGCTTCAGCGCACAGGCGCCGGCCTTGATCATCTCGACCAGCGCGGCGGGCCGCGAGGCGTTACCCTTGCCGGAGATGCCGATATTGACCGGGAAGGCGTCGAACGACTGGATCATCCGCCCCATGTGCCACGGACCCGGCGTACAGGTGGTAGCGAAGGTGCCATGCGAGGGACCGGTGCCGCCGCCCAGCATCGAGGTGACGCCGGACATCAGCGCGTGCTCGATCTGCTGCGGGCAGATGAAATGGATGTGGCTGTCGAAGCCGCCGGCGGTGAGGATCTTACCTTCGCCCGCGATCACGTCCGTGCCGGGGCCGATGATGATGGTGACTCCCGGCTGAATGTCGGGATTGCCGGCCTTGCCGATGCCGGCGATCATGCCATCCTTGACCGCGACGTCGGCCTTCACGATGCCCCAGTGATCGACGATCAGCGCATTGGTGATGACGGTGTCCGCCGCGCCCTGCTTGTTGGTGACCTGCGACTGGCCCATGCCGTCGCGGATCACCTTGCCGCCGCCGAACTTCACTTCCTCGCCGTAGGTGGTGAAATCCTTCTCGACCTCGATGATGAGGTCGGTGTCGGCCAGCCGCACCTTGTCGCCGGTGGTCGGGCCGAACATGTCGGCATAGACGGAACGCTTTATTTTGACGGACATCACAAGCCCCGTTTGCGTTTGAATGTTGGATCGGCGCTCACAGCGAGGTCCTCGCTGTAAGCACCATGTCGTCGAATGTCGTATCGATCCAAGAGTTGTCGCCGCGGCAACCGGCGACAACCTGCTCGGCCCAGTCGGTGTAATCGACGAGGTCGTCACGTTCCTCGGCCGTCGGATCGGAATGTACGCGCGCGCCGATATTACTGATCTTGTCGGCGATCTTGATCAGCCTGGCGCCAGCCGATTTTTTCGGTGCGTCGAGCACCTGACGCCGCCGCCGCTCCGGCTTAGGCAGGCTCATATCGTCGGTGCATTCCTCGACAAGCGACGCGACACGGTCGGAGAATTTTTGCGCGAGCTCCTCGCGCGTGGTGTCGGTGTCCTCGATCGCATCATGCAGCCAGCCGGCTGCAACGAGTTCGGCGTCGGCGCCGTCGGTCGCGGTGGCTAGCAGGTTCGCGACTTCGGCGAGGTGGTTGATGTAAGGCTCATGACCGCGGCCCTTGCGCGCCATCCCGTTGTGGCGACGCGCGGCGAGTTCGGCGGCTTCGGAGACGAGGCGGACAGGTGACAGCATGGCAAAGTCCTCCGTTTTCGCCTCAACCGTGCCGCGCCACGCTCGTTCCTGTGGAATTCACAGCTTCCCCATCACGTCGCCGCGGAATCCGTAGATCGTCTTCTTCCCGGCCACCGCGACGAGCTGAACGTCGCGGGTCTGGCCCGGCTCGAAGCGAACGGCGGTGCCGGCGGCGATGTCGAGGCGCATGCCGCGGGCCTTCTTGCGGTCGAACTTCAGGGCCGGGTTGGTCTCGAAGAAATGGTAATGCGAGCCGACCTGGATCGGACGGTCGCCGGTGTTGGCAACCGTCAGCGTCACGGTCTTGCGGCCCGCGTTGAGCTCGATCTCGCCGTCCTGGATGAAGAGTTCGCCGGGGATCATTCTATCCTCCTCGTCATTCCGCGGCTCGCGCAACGAGAACCCGGAATCTCGATCAACAATTGCTGGATTCCGGGTTCGCCCTTCAGGCGCCCCGGAATGACGAATTCAAAACTACCTAATCGGTTCGTGCACGGTGACGAGCTTGGTGCCGTCCGGAAAGGTCGCCTCTACCTGGATGTCGTGGATCATCTCGGGAATGCCCGGCATCACCTGGTCGCGGTTGAGGACCTGCGCGCCCGCCTGCATCAACTCGGCGACGGTGCGACCGTCCCGCGCGCCCTCGAGGATGAAATCGGAGATGAGCGCGATCGCCTCGGGATGGTTGAGCTTGACGCCGCGATCCAGCCGGCGGCGGGCTACGATCGCCGCCATCGAGATCAGAAGCTTGTCCTTTTCGCGGGGAGACAGGTTCATGCGAAATCTCTTCCGTTCACTTCGTCAATTCAACCAGAGTCGCGGTAGCGCCGCGCCGGTGCGCGCCAATACGGCCATCATGTCACCGCGCAAGCGCGCCGCATCTTGGGCACAGAACCGCGCCATTGCAAAGCCATTCCAGGCGGATATCCCGACCTCGCCGGCGAAGGATTCCGAGGCCTCGCGGAGACGCTCGATCAGGGCCTCGTCGCCGGGCACGATCAGCGCCGTGCCGATCGCAGCGCCGCCCTTGGCCACCGCCGATCGCGCAAGCTTGGCGCCGATATTGCCGTCCAGCCTGACCGTCTCGGCGAACACCAGCTTGCCGCCGCGACGCAGCCGCCAGCGGTCGACGAACTCGCCCTGCTCCATCCGTTCACCCATCGCGGTACGGCCGAACACCACGATCTCGCACAGCAGGAGCGAGGCAGTCGCATCGAGGTCTATGTCGAATCGACGCCGCACGCGCGCCCGGTCGAACAGGATCGTCTCCTGCGGCAGCCAGCCGAGATGTGCGCCTGCGGCAACCTTCAGCGCTATATTGAGCTCCGCCGCCTGCCCTGGCGCGCGGTAGACCTTTTCCGCGGCCGCCGTCGTCAGCGTCAGCTTCGAGCTATCTGCGGCCGCGATCTCGATGTCGAAGCGGTCGCCGCCGGCGACACCGCCGGCCGTGTTGACGAACACGCCGGAGAGACCCTCGTCCTCCGGCGAAGGGAAGCGCACGCGCAGGGAGCCGGACTCATGCAAGATCCCGCGCCGCGTCACACCGTCGCGCGCGTGAACGTCGAAGCGCACCGCGCCGCGGGCCCGGTTGGCGTCGAACACCGAAGATGTCGCTAGAACGTCGCTGCGCATCCGCCTCCCCAGCCGGTCGCGGCAGAATGGCCTACAGCGCCATCTGGCGGCTGATTTCGCTCGCGTCCAGATTGGAGCGGTCGCAGGTGAACTTCACCGCGCCGCGATCCATCACCGCAAAACTGTCGCCGAGTTCGCAGGCAAAGTCGAGATATTGTTCGACCAGCACGATGGCGATGTTGCCGAGGTTGCGCAGGTACGAGATGGCACGGCCGATGTCCTTTATGATCGAGGGCTGGATGCCCTCGGTCGGCTCGTCGAGCAGCAGCAGCTTTGGCCGCATCACCAGCGCGCGCCCGATCGCGAGCTGTTGCTGCTGGCCGCCGGAGAGATCGCCGCCGCGTCGTCCGAGCATGGATTGCAGCACCGGGAACAACGAATACACGTCGTCCGGAATGTGCTTGTCCTCGCGCCTGAGCGGGCCGAAGCCGGTCTTGAGATTCTCCTCGACTGTCAGAAGCGGAAAGATCTCGCGCCCCTGCGGCACGAAGCCGATGCCCTTGCGCGCACGCTCATAGGGCTTCAGGCCCGTGATATCGCTGCCGTCGAGCACGATCGCGCCCGACGAGATCGGGTACTGCCCGACCATGGCGCGCAGGAGTGAGGTCTTGCCGACGCCGTTGCGCCCGAGCACGCAGGTGACCTTGCCGGGCTCGGCCGCGATCGAGACGCCGCGCAGCGCCTGCGCCGCGCCGTAGAACAGGTTGATGTCCTTGACCTCAAGCATCGCTCAGCGCCCCAGATAGACTTCGATGACCCGCTCGTTGGACGAGACCTGGTCGATGGTGCCTTCCGCGAGCACGGTACCCTCGTGCAGGCAAGTGACCTTGACGCCGAGCTCGCGCACGAACGTCATGTCGTGTTCGACCACCATCACGGTGTGGGTCTTGTTGATTTGCTTGAGCAGCTCGGCGGTGAGATGCGTCTCGACGTCGGTCATCCCAGCGACGGGCTCGTCAACGAGAAGCAGTTTCGGATCCTGGGCCAGCAGCATTCCGATCTCGAGCCACTGCTTCTGGCCGTGGCTGAGGCTGCCGGCGAGACGGCTGCGGGCATCTGTGAGGCGGATCGTCTCCAGCACCTTGTCGATCTGTTCGGATTCCGCCCGGCTGCCGCGCCAGAACAGCGTGCCCTTGACGCTGTGGTCGACATTGAGCGCGAGCAGCAAATTGTCCTGCACGGTCTGGCTCTCGAACACGGTCGGCTTCTGGAATTTGCGGCCGATACCAAGCTCGGCGATGCGGGTCTCGTCCAGCCGCGTCAGATCGGTGACGCCGTCGAACAGCACGGTGCCTTCGTCGGGCTTCGTCTTGCCGGTGATGATGTCCATCATCGTGGTCTTGCCGGCGCCGTTCGGGCCGATGATGGCGCGCATCTCGCCGGGCTCGAGCGTCAGCGAGAGGTTGTTGATGGCGTGGAAGCCGTCGAACGAGACGTGCACGCCGTCGAGATACAGCATTGCGGAGGTAGCGCGGGTGTCCATGACGTTCATTGCGCCTCCTCCGCCATTTTGGGTTCGGTGACGCCGTCTTCGGCCGCGGCGCTCGCAATGGTCGCGGCGTCGCGCCTTTCCTTCGACGAGTCCCACCAGGCGTTGAAAGTGCCGACGATGCCCTTGGGCAGCAGCAGCGTTACCAGGATGAACATGGCACCCAGCATGAACAGCCAGTAGGGCGCGAGCATGCCGGAGGTGAAGAACGTCTTTGCGTAGTTGACGACGACGGCACCGAGCGCAGCGCCGACCAGCGTACCGCGGCCGCCGACCGCCACCCAGATCACTGCCTCGATCGAATTGCCCGGCGCGAATTCGCTCGGGTTGATGATGCCGACCTGCGGCACATAGAGCGCGCCGGCGACGCCGGCCATGCAGGCCGATACCGTGAACACGAACAGCTTGTAGGATTCGACGCGGTAGCCGAGGAAGCGCGTGCGCGATTCCGCATCGCGCACGGCGATCAGCACCTTGCCGAGCTTGGACGAGACGATGGCGCGGCAGATCAGGAAACCGGCGATCAGCGCCAGGCAGCTCAGCGCGAACAGCGCAGCACGCGTGCCCTCGGCCTGCACGTTGAAGCCCAAAATGTCCTTGAAGTCGGTCATGCCGTTGTTGCCGCCGAAGCCGAAATCATTGCGGAAGAAGGCGAGCAGCAGTGCATAGGTCATCGCCTGCGTGATGATCGACAGATACACGCCCGTGACGCGGGAGCGGAAGGCGAGCCAGCCGAAGCAAAAGGCCAGTAGACCCGGCACGATCAGCACCATCAGCGCGGCAAACCAGAACATGTCGAAGCCGTACCAGTACCAGGGCAGCTTCGAATAGTTCAGGAACACCATGAAGTCCGGCAGGATCGGGTTGCCGTAGACGCCGCGGCTGCCGATCTGCCGCATCAGGTACATGCCCATCGCGTAGCCGCCAAGCGCGAAGAAGGCGCCGTGGCCGAGCGAGAGGATGCCGCAATAGCCCCAGATCAGGTCGATCGAGAGCGCCAGGATGGCGTAGCAGACATATTTGCCCCAGAGCGCGACGAGATAGGTCGGCACTTGCAGGAATGAGCCCGCGGGCAGCAGCAGGTTGGAGAGCGGGATGAGGATGCCGCAGGCCACGACGACGGCAAGGAAGATCGTCGCGCCGCGGTCCAGCGATCGCGTCAGCATGTGAGGGGTCATGCTTCCACCGCACGGCCCTTGAGCGCGAACAGACCGCGCGGCCGCTTTTGAATGAACAGGATGATGAGAACGAGGATGGCGATCTTGCCGAGCACGGCGCCGGCGACCGGCTCCAGGAATTTATTGGCGATGCCGAGCGTGAAGGCGCCGACCAGCGTGCCCCAGAGATTGCCAACGCCGCCGAACACCACGACCATGAAGCTGTCGATGATGTAGCTCTGGCCGAGATTGGGGCTGACATTGTCGATCTGCGACAGCGCCACGCCGGCGATGCCGGCAATGCCCGAGCCGAGGCCGAAGGTGAGCGCATCGACGCGCGAGGTGGCGATGCCCATCGAGGCCGCCATGCGGCGGTTCTGCGTCACCGCGCGCATCTCGAGCCCGAGCGCCGTGTAGCGCAGCATCGCGAGCAGGATCGCGAACACCGCGAGCGTGAAGACCAGGATCCAGAGCCGATTATAGGTGATGGTGATCTGGCCGAGCTCGAACGCACCGCTCATCCAGGAGGGGTTGCCGACCTCGCGGTTGGTCGGACCGAACATGGTGCGCACCGCCTGCTGCAACACGAGCGACAGGCCCCACGTCGCCAGCAGCGTCTCCAGCGGACGGCCATAGAGAAAGCGGATGATGCTGCGCTCGATCACGACGCCGAGCGCACCCGCCACCAGGAAGGCGAGCGGCACCGCGATTAGCAGCGAGTAGTCGAACAGGCCGGGATAGCGCGTGCGGATCACCTCCTGCACCACGAAGGTGGTGTAGGCCCCGATCATCACCATCTCGCCATGGGCCATGTTGATGACGCCCATCACGCCGAACGTGATGGCCAGCCCGATCGCGGCAAGCAGCAGCACCGAACCGAGCGAGAGGCCGTACCAGGCATTCTGCACCATCGACCAGACCGCGAGCGAACTCTGGATCGAGCCGATTGCGCTCGCGGCAGCCTTGGTCACCGAGGCCGGCTGGTCGCCCATGCCGGTGAGCAGCGCCATCGCCTCCTGGTCGCCGCGCGCCTTGATGGTGGCAACAGCTTCGAGCTTCTCCACCTCGGTGGCGTCAGGCTTGAACAACAAGATCGCCGCACGGGCGTCGCCGAGCGCAGCCTTGACGGATCGGTTGGTTTCCTTGGCGAGCGCGCCATCGACGGCTTCGAGCGACGTCTCCTCATGCGACTTGAAGACGGATTGCGCGGCCTGGAGCCGCGCTCCGATGTCCGGTGACTGCAGCGTCAGGCTGCCGATCGCGGCATCGACGCTGCGGCGCAGGCGGTTGTTGAGGCGGACCGCGCTTGCACTGTCGGGTACGCTGGCCACGGCCTGACCAGTCGCGGCATCAATCGACTTGCCGTCCGCGCCGGTGACGTAAACCTTCTTGCTATCGGGATCGGCCATGAGCCGGCCGTCCTGGAGCGCGCTGATGATCGGAAAGGCCAGCGTATTGCCGCTGCTCGCGACGACGCCGATCGCTTCTTCCGTGTCGGAATAATCGTCGTTGGCGAATTTGGCGACCGCATCCTCGAACGGGCCGGCGAAGGCCGGCAGTGCGAACGCGATCAGGAACAACGAGAGCAGGAGCGAACAGACGCGGGCGGACAAATTGGCTGGCACTGTGAAAGACCCCGGCAGAAAAGGGTGGAGAAGGCGGCGGGATCGCCGCCTTCTCCGATCTTGCAATGGAGCGTCAGATCCGGATCAGGAGCCCGAACCGAGACACTTGTTCGTCTTGGTGTTGAAGTTACCGCACTTCTTGCCAACCCAGTCGCCGACCAGGTCCTTGGAGCCGTCGAGTTCCTTCGACCAGGCATCGCCCGCGACAAGACCCGGGGTCTTCCACACCACGTCGAACTGGCCGTTGGCTTTGATTTCGCCAATGAACACCGGCTTGGTGATGTGATGGTTGGGAAGCATCTTGGAGGTGCCGCCGGTGAGGTTCTTGGCTTCGATGCCCGGGAGCGCATCGATCACCTTGTCCGGATCGGTCGACTTCACCTTCTCGACCGCCTTGACCCACATGTCGAAGCCGATCACGTGCGCTTCCATCGGATCGTTGGTCACGCGCTTCGGATTCTTAGTGTAGGTCTGCCACGCCTTGATGAACTTCTCGTTCTCCGGCGACTTGATCGACTGGAAGTAGTTCCAGGCGGCGAGATGGCCGAGCAGCGGCTTGGTGTCGATGCCGGCGAGTTCTTCCTCACCCACCGAGAACGCGACGACCGGGATGTCCTTCGCCTTGATGCCCTGGTTGCCGAGCTCCTTGTAGAAGGGAACGTTGGCGTCGCCGTTGATGGTCGAGACCACCGCGGTCTTCTTGCCGGCCGAGCCGAACTTCTTGATGTCGGCCACGATCGTCTGCCAGTCGGAATGACCGAACGGCGTGTAGTTGATCATGATGTCTTCCTGGGCGACACCCTTGGACTTCAAATAGGCTTCCAGGATCTTGTTGGTGGTGCGCGGATAGACGTAGTCGGTGCCCGCGAGCACCCAGCGCTTCACCTTCTCGTCCTTCATCAGATAGTCGACGGCGGGGATCGCCTGCTGGTTCGGCGCGGCACCGGTGTAGAACACGTTGCGCTCGCTCTCCTCGCCCTCGTACTGCACGGGGTAGAACAGGATGCTGTTCAGCTCCTTGAAGACCGGGAGCACCGACTTGCGCGACACCGAGGTCCAGCAGCCGAACACGACCGAGACCTTGTCCTTGGTGATCAGCTCGCGCGCCTTCTCGGCGAACAGCGGCCAATTCGAAGCGGGATCGACCACGACGGCTTCGAGCTTCTTGCCGTTGACGCCGCCCTTCTTGTTCTGCTCGTCGATCAGGAACAGGATGGTGTCCTTCAGCGTAGTTTCGCTGATGGCCATGGTGCCGGAGAGGGAATGAAGCACGCCGACCTTGATGGTGTCGTCCGCGGCTTTCGCACCAGAAATGGAAGCCAGACCAAGCATCAGTCCGGCGGTCGCGGCGAGAACGCCACGGCGGCTAAATGGCGCCGCCGCTATATCGTGAGTGGATTTGCTTTGCATGAGTGTCTCATCTCCCTGACGCAGACGTGAAAAACGCTGCGAAACGGCCCCAACGGCCGCCTGCGATTAACGGATTCGCAAGAACCGTGCCATGGATTAGACACCTATTAACGCGTTGATTTCGCTTAAAAAATTGAGATAAAAAGAAGGGCCGCCATGGCCAGGCCGCCTAAACATTGAGCAATTCAAATGTATGCGAATGCGGCAGGCAGGTTAATTTCTAAGCAAATTTCTCGCCCTGGCTAAATTTCCGGCATAACTATTTCTGCACCGCGATCGCCGTTTGTGTGGGGTGTGCCTTGAAAGCGCCGCCTCAATGTTCCATATGGAAGCCGAGGCCTCCTGCGAATCAGGAGACCGTTGCGAGCCGCGTGTTCTTAAGCCCTTGCGGGCGTCTGGCTTGCCCCACCCCATCAAGCCATCCGACACCCCAAACACGCAGGTGTCCCTCTCGACACCCTTTTGCGCGCGCCGCGCTGAATGCGCCGGGCGCCCGCTTTTGACATGGAAAGAACCCATCTTTTGACTTCGTTTCAGGATTTCGGCCTCGCCGAACCCATCGCGCGTGCTCTCACCGAAGAGAACTACGTCACCCCCACCCCCATCCAGGCCCAGACGATTCCGACCGCGCTGACCGGCCGCGACGTCGTCGGCATCGCCCAGACCGGAACCGGCAAGACTGCGTCCTTCGCGCTGCCGATCCTGCACCGCCTGCTTGAGAATCGCATCAAGCCGCAGCCGAAGACGGCCCGCGTCCTGGTGCTGTCGCCGACCCGCGAACTGTCCGGCCAGATCCTCGACAGTTTCAACGCCTATGGCCGCCACATCCGCTTGTCCTCGACGCTCGCCATCGGCGGCGTGCCGATGGGTCGTCAGGTCCGCTCGCTGATGCAGGGCGTCGAGGTGCTGGTCGCCACCCCCGGCCGTTTGCTCGACCTCGTGCAGAGCAACGGACTGAAGCTTGGAAGCATCGAGTTCCTCGTGCTCGACGAGGCCGACCGCATGCTCGACATGGGCTTCATCAACGACATCCGGAAAATCGTCGCCAAGCTGCCGATCAAGCGGCAAACGCTGTTCTTCTCGGCCACCATGCCGAAGGATATCGCCGAGCTGGCCGACGCCATGCTGCGCGACCCCGCCCGCGTCGCGGTGACCCCGGTCTCCTCGACCGTGGAGCGCATCCAGCAGCGCATCATCCAGGTCGACTTCTCCGCGAAGCCGGCGTTCCTCGCCCAGCTGTTGAAACAGGAGCAGGTCAACCGCGCACTGGTTTTCACCCGCACCAAGCACGGCGCGGATAAGGTGGTGAAGACGCTCGAGAAGGCCGGCATTCCCGCCAGCGCCATCCATGGCAACAAGTCGCAGAACCACCGCGAACGGACACTCGCGCTGTTCCGCACCGGCGAGATCCGCACGCTCGTCGCCACCGATATCGCCGCCCGCGGCATCGATGTCGACGGCATCACCCACGTCATCAATTTCGACCTGCCCAACGTGCCGGAGACCTATGTGCATCGCATCGGCCGCACCGCGCGCGCGGGTGCCGAGGGCACCGCGATCTCGCTGGTCGCAGGCGGCGAGGAGCTCAGCTATCTCCGCGACATCGAGCGGCTGATCAAGGTGGCGCTGCCGCGTGAGGATCGCCGCACCGACGCCGGCCGCCGCGATGCGGGCCCTCCCCCGCAGCAGCAACGACAGGGTCGGCCGGGCCGCCCGGGCCAGCGTCCGCAAGGCGCAAGGCATGGTGAGGGACGCCACGGTGACGGTCGCCGTGCCGACGAAAGGCATGCGGACGGGCGACACCACAGTGCCGCCAAGCAGGGCGACGGAAGGCCCGGCGAGGGACGGCATGGCGACGCCAGGCGTGCTGACGCACGGCCCGGGAGTGGCCCGAAGGCTTCGAAGGCTCCTCGTCGCGACCACGCCGGCGGCAAGGCGCATTCTTCGCCAAACGGCCGTCCGGAACAGCGTTCCGCGCATAGCGCCGGGGCGTCTGATGGGATACAAGGCGTTGCCTTTTTGCGCCGCGAGAGTCGGCCGAACGGCCAACCGAACCGCAAACCCCATTCGCACTAGCCGTCCACGACCTGGAGAAATTCATGGCTAAGGAAGAGCTGATCCAGTTCGAAGGACTGGTCACCGAAATCCTCCCCGACGCGCGCTACCGCGTGCAACTCGACGCCGGACACGAGATCGTCGCCTACACCGCCGGCAAGATGAAGAAGAACCGCATCAAGACTCTGGCGGGCGACCGCGTGACGGTGGAGATGTCGCCCTATGACCTCGAAAAGGGCCGGCTGATTTTCCGCCACAAGGACGAACGTCCGAGCGGGATGGGCGGACCTCCGCGTCCCGGACAGCGCGGCGGCCAGTTCCGCCGACGCTAGTCGGGGCCCAGCGCGCGAGCGCGGACCTGAAATTCCGACCTGTATGCTGATCCGCCGTGACCATCACGGCGGATCAAAAAATCGTGCACGTCAGCATTGTTTTGGGGCTCTGTTTCCAATAAAATGAATTAATCGATTTTCGGCCGGACGACATTAGCATCCACCGGTACAGCCGGTTCAGACACGCTGACGACCCTTCCAAAAATTCGATCTAACCTGTCCGCGCAAGCGGGCTCTGACATTGTGTTATCTGAGAAGGGACTACCCCCATGAGCATGGGAACCGTGAAGTGGTTTAACGCGACCAAAGGCTTCGGCTTCATCCAGCCCGACGATGGCGGCCAGGACGTGTTCGTCCACATCAGCGCTGTGGAGCGTGCAGGCCTCGGCACGCTGCGCGAAGGTCAGAAGATCTCCTACGAGATCGTGGCCGACCGCCGTTCCGGCAAGTCGGCAGCGGACAATCTCCGCTCCGCCGGTTGAGCCTACCGCTTACGGGCCCCGATCGGCTCGAGCGAACAAATCAAGGAAAGGGCCGGGCGCGACGCCCGGCCTTTTTTCAATCAGGATCTGCTCTCGTATTTCAGCACGGCGACACTACACCGGTGTAAGGAACGCAGGTGACCTGGCGCGGCCGCGTGTAGGAGACATCGCTCAGCGTGATGCCCGACTTCAGGACGAACTTGACAGAAGGTGTGTAGACGTAGCTCGCCTGGCTGAAAATGAGGTAGGTCGACGGGATCAAGAGCGTCGGCGGAATCATCGAGGTGACCGTGGTACCCTGAGCCAGAGCCGGGGGCGGAGCCGTCAGCGTGGCCTGCGTCGCACCGTTCGCAATGGTGGCGGACTTGCTCCATTGAATCTTGGCGACACTGCTTGAATCGATTTTGATCTGAACCACCGTGCCGTTCACAAGCGTAGCGTCGTAAGGCATGATCATCGATATGCTTGCCGTGAACGTGTCCTGCATGTCGCTATTGTCGACCGACGTTGACTGCGACGTCAAATCGGACAGAGTCCGTGCAATCATTGTGACTTTGCGATTGATCGCCACGGCCGACGAAAATTCGACGGTGCCGAAGAACATCACCAGCATCAGCGGCACGATGACCGCGAACTCGGTCGCCGCGATCGCACGCCTGTCGGCGACGAAGTCGCGCACGGAGCTACGGGCATTCCTCCAGATATTCGCAATCGCCTGCATCGGTGCGCTCGGATCCATCTGTCTCAAAAGGGTTCATTCTTGAAGGCCGCGGTCGCCACCAGCAGCCGCTTGTTGCTGCAGCCCATGTTGAAGCCAAGGCCAGTGACGAAGAGCGGCCACTGATAGAACAGCCGCACCACGACGACCTGGCCGCCGCTCCCGGCAACGTACTGCACGCCGGTCGGGTTGAAGCTGCAGGAATTGCCATAGTTGGTGAGGCTTAGCGCGCCGAAGGAATTTGTACTCACGACGTCGACATAGAGTTTGGTGCAATCAAACAGCGCCGGGATCTGGCTGCAGACGTAAGCCTTGAACGTCGTTTGCGTGCAGGGTTTGCTCACGCCGGACACCGCGCAGGCCGCCAGCGAGCCGGATTGCGCCTGCGCCTGCCCGGTCAGCAACGCGCGCGCAGAATTCTGCGAGACACTCTCGAGCACCTGGCTCGCCAAGAACATCAGCGCCGTCTCGATGACGGCGAACAGCAGTGCGAAGAACATCGGTGCGACCAGCGCGAACTCGACGGCTGCGGAGCCGCGGCGGCTGCCGCGAAACCGGCGCAGCGTGGCGAGGAGCGTAAACCTCGTAGGTGCAGGCGAAGGCATCAAATTCCTCAGCGGCAGCAGCAATGATCTGCCATGTTCAGTAGCGGAAACTGATTGTTTAAGTGTTTCAGGCGATCCGCACGGGGCGGCCCGGGCCGTTAAGGGCCGGTTAACCGCGAAAGACCCAGGGCATGGAGACGAGGACACGGAGACGAGGACACGGAGAGAGAAACTCGCGCGCGAGCGTCGGGCGGGGACGATCCTTGCCCCGGCAAATCCGTCAGTCAAACTCGCTGGTTGGTTTTACTTAGTTGGCCTTATTTAGTTGGCCTTGGCGCCCGCACCGGCACTGCCGCTGGCCGAGCCGCTTAACGAACCGGCCTGGCTCATCGCGCTGTTGAAGTAGGTGTCGCTGTCGCCGAGCGTCACGCGGCGCTGGCAAAGCGGCGCGCAGCTGTAGGACTCCCGGTCGATCCCGCGATAGACGGTCACGAGCCGATCGCTCGGACCTTCGACCTGGATCTGGCGGTCGACCAGGATCTCGCCGCCCCGGTCGAGCGCGATGAAATTGGTGGCGCCATAGCCCTTTCCGGTGACGACGATCATGCCGCCGGGCTGGAGCGTGACGTCGGCGATCAGGGGATTGCCGACCACGATGGTTGCCACCTTGCCAGGCAGCCGCACCAGCTTGGCCTGGTCGACGTTGACGGCGATGGTATCGGCGGACTCGGCAACGACGGTAGCCGGCGACGCCAGCACCGCGGCCGCAACCAGAAGACAGACGCGCGCATGACGGCGCAGAAGTTGTTTACGCATACTCTTACCCCCGGGACGTGACAAACCGGCAGAAGCGATCAGATAACAGCCGAGCCGGTGCCCGACCCGGCTAACCTGCCCTCAATTCGTGAACGTTCCGCAAATTCGCCGACTATTGTTTGAACGGACTGGCGTTTCGCGGCCCTTGAGAACCTAGCGACGGAACGGATAGGCAAGCTGCCCTCCGATTTCCTTCGGCATGGTGGCTTCATCCTTGCCGTAATCCTGCGGCAGTTGCCCCTCGGGCATGCGGAAAGTGCCGAACAGCACGTCCCAGATCGGGAACGTGCCGGCAAAATTGGTGTCGCCGCCCTCTGCGAGCGAGGTGTGGTGCCAGCGGTGGAACACCGGCGTCGCCAGCACATATTTGAGCGGCCCGAAGGTCCAGTTCAGGTTGGCGTGCACGAAGGCCGAATGGAAGGTCGTGAACGGGGCGAGCCAGACCATGGCGTTCGGCGAAATGCCGGCCATCAGCAGCACGACATCGACCGCGATCGTACCGAGCACGAGATTGACGGGATGGAAGCGGGCCGCAGAAATCCAGCTGATCTCCTCCGAGGAGTGATGGATCGCGTGGTACTTCCAGAACCCTCCGCCGTGAAACAGCCGGTGCAGCCAGTACAGCATGAAATCGGACAGCACCAGGAACAGCACGGCCTGAACCCAGAGCGGCAATAGCGGCAGCGGGCCGTGGCCATTGTCGTAGAAGGCGATGAGCCCGTCGGCATCATGGATGTTGAAGACGAAGCTCGCGCCGACGATCAGAAGGCTGATCCGCATGACGCGCGCGAACACCGGAACGACAAACCAGTAGCAGATGTCCGTGACGATCTCCCGCTTACGCCACCAGGGCACACCGGGATTGCAGGCCCAGACATGCTCGAGCACGGTGAAGACCACCGCGAGCGCGAAGGTCGTGGGGATCACCTTCGCGATGGTCTCGCCGAGCATCAGGGCGATTTCCATGGGCAGGCTCGACATTGTCGCCTCTCTTGCGAATTGCAGGTCCCGCCTACGCGTACTCCCCCAAATTTAAGGGACGGTGAAGCCGGTGCTGCGCTTGCTGCACATCCGGAACCGGAATGAATCGCAGCTCGCACCTTAAGGCGAAATTCACTCTGGCCAGCGGCAGGCGGGTTTGCCCGATCGAATTAACTCTCCCGAAAGAGCTCGGATCTCATGGTTATTGCGTCAAGCACAACGCCGAACGAGGCGATCCCACCCCAGATGGAGTTTTGTTCATGAAGAACCTGATTGCGCGTTTCGCGAAAGATGAATCCGGCGCCACCGCCATCGAATACGGTCTGATCGCCGCCGGCATCGCGCTGGCCATCATCACCGTCGTCAACAATCTCGGCACCACGCTGAACGCCAAGTTCACCTCGATCAGCACCTCGCTGAAGTAAGCGATCGACGAACGACTGCAAAAGCCCCGGACTTCCGGGGCCTTTGTTTTTCAGACGGCGAGTTCCAGTGGCGTTGAGCAAGTACAGAACCGATGCCGCGGTCGCGGCCAACGTGGCGGAGGCGGCGCAGACCGGCTCGCCGGCTTACTGGGTCTGCCTTGCCCTGCTGCTTGCGACGGTCGCGCTCGCCGCACGCATCGCCCTCCTCTGGTGAGCACGCTTTCGGCGGGTTTCGCTCCTCGAGACCGCCGCCGTTTTCGGTTTGTTTAGCACTGCCGGCTACAATCTGGCGACGCCAGCTCCGCGGCAAACCCAGGCCTCAAGACGCAGCCCATGATCCTCGACCTTGCGCGCCTTCTGCTCTTCCCTGCCCTGATGGCGTTTGCCGCCGCGAGCGATCTCTTCACGATGACGATCTCTAACCGCGTATCGCTGGCGCTGGTCGCTGGCTTTTTCGCGCTCGCTCTCGCCGGTGGCATGGCACCTTACGAGATGCTGAGCCATGTCGGCGCCGGCGCGCTTGTCCTGGTCGTGGCCTTCACCTGTTTTGCGATGGGCTGGGTCGGCGGCGGCGATGCCAAGGTCGCGGCCTCGGTCGCACTCTGGTTCGGGTTCGCGCAGCTGATGAATTTCGTGCTCTACGCCTCGCTGTTCGGCGGGGCGCTGACGCTACTCCTGCTCCAGTTCCGGCAGTGGCCGCTGCCATACGGGCTCGCGGGCCAAGCCTGGCTCGCGCGGCTGCACGCCAAGGAGAGCGGCATTCCCTACGGCATCGCGCTCGCACTGAGCGCGCTGATGGTCTACCCGGAGACCGAGTGGGTGAAGGCGATCGACCTCGCTCACCTCGCATTGCGCTGAACGCATCGGGTAACCCGGCGTTAAGGCGATTTAGATACGCCTCATTAACCATGCTTTGACGAATAGCTGGTCAACTGCCGATTACGGCGGCGTCAGCGTCGCAGCGTTTGTTGGAAAGTGAAGCGTATGAATAGGGCACGCATTGTCGTCCTGACGGTCGCCATCTGCGCCGGCGGTGTCGCCGCGTATCTGGCGAGCGGCTCGGACAATTCTGCACCGCCTCCGGCTCCGGTCGCGCAGCTTCCCACCGTCGACGTCCTGGTTGCGAAGAACGACATCGGCCTCGGCCAGACCGTCAAGCCGGAAGACGTGCAATGGCAGACATGGCCATCCGCGACCGCCAGCGCCACCTTCATCCGCCGCAACGAGCGCCCCGAGGGGGTAACCCAGGTCACCGGCTCGATCGCACGATCCCCGTTCATCCAGGGTGAGCCGATCCGCGACCAGAAGCTGGTCAAGGCCGAAGGCTCCGGCTTCATGGCGGCAATCCTGCCCACCGGCATGCGGGCGATTTCGACAGAGATCTCGCCCGAGACCGGCGCAGGCGGCTTCATCCTGCCCAACGACCGCGTCGACGTGCTTCTGACGCGCCGTCTCAAGAACCCTGACCAGACCAGCGGCGCTCCTGATGTGATCACGACCGAGATCATCCTGGCCAATATCCGCGTCCTGGCCATCGACCAGGCGCCGAAGGAGAAGGACGGGCAGAACGCGGTGGTCGGCAAGACCGTCACCCTCGAGCTCAATCCTGCGCAGACCGCGACGCTCTCCTCCGCACGCCAGAGCGGCACGCTCTCGCTGGCGCTGCGTAGCATCGTCGACGTCAAGCTGAGCGAGATCACGCTCGACGATTCCGCGCAGAAGCGCGAGGGCGTTTCGATCATTCGGTACGGTATCCCAAGCTCGACGGCGAAGGCACGATGAGGACTGTCGATATGAAATGCAGGGCGAAGTTGGCGACGATGCGAACCCCTGTGGTCCGCGCCCTGTCGTTTTCGGCCGCCGTCGCGCTCGCGCTCAACCCGGTGCTGACGCCAGCGGTCGCCGCCGACTATCGCCCTGTGGCGCAGGCTGCGGCCGACGGCCAGATGAACGCGCGATTTCTCTCGCTCGGCGTCGGCAAGTCGATCGTGATCGACCTTCCGCGCGACATCAAGGACGTGCTTGTCGCCGATCCCAAGATCGCCAATGCGGTCGTCCGCTCGGCGCAGCGCGCCTACATCATCGGCGCCTCGATCGGCCAGACCAACATCGTGTTCTTTGATTCCGCCGGCCAGCAGATTGCGGCCTATGACATCGCGGTCAAGCGCGACCTCAACGGCGTGCGGGCCGCACTGAAGCAGGTCCTGCCGAATTCAGACATCCAGATCGACGGCCTGGGGGACGGCATCATCCTGACCGGTTCGGCCGCGAATCCAGTCGAAGCCCAGCAGGCCAACGACCTCGCTGCGCGCCTCGCCGGCGGCCCCGAGAAGGTCGTGAACTCGATCGTGGTCCGCGGCCGCGACCAGGTCATGCTCAAGGTGACCGTCGCCGAAGTGCAGCGCAGCATCATCAAGCAGCTCGGAATCGACCTCACCGCCAACCTCAGCTACGGCACCTCGGTCGTCAGCTTCAGCAACTCCAATCCGTTCACGGCTCTCGGCCACAACCTCGTCGACGGCAACAACCTGACCACCAAGTTCGGCGGGGCCCCGTCGGTGCAGGCCACGCTGCGTGCGATGGAGACTGCGGGCGTGATCCGAACGCTGGCCGAACCGAACCTGACCGCGATCTCCGGTGAATCGGCAACGTTCATCGCCGGCGGTGAATTTCCGGTGCCTGCGGGCTATGCGTGCGACCCCACCACGCACGTTTGTACCACCCAGATCAGCTTCAAGAAGTTCGGCATCTCGCTCAACTTCACCCCCGTCGTTCTCACCGAGGGCAAAATCAGCCTGCGGGTGATGACCGAGGTGTCCGAGCTCTCGAACGAAAACGCGATCACGCTGTCCCAGGCCGTGACCTCGACCTCGGTCAACTCGCTCACCGTGCCCTCGATCAAGACCCGCCGCGCAGAAACCTCGCTGGAAATTCCCTCCGGCGGCGCGATGGCGATGGCCGGCCTGATCCAACAGCAGACCAAGCAAGCGGTCAGCGGACTGCCGGGTCTGATGCAGCTCCCGGTCCTCGGCACGCTGTTCCGCAGCCGCGACTTCGTCAACAACGCGACCGAGCTGGTCGTGATCGTGACGCCCTACATCGTTCGCGCAGTTGCGCAAAAGGATCTGTCGCGGCCGGATGATGGCTTCTCCGCGCCTGCGGATCCGCAGGCCGAGCTGCTCGGCAACATCAACCGCATCTACGGCGTGCCCGGCCGGACCGAACCGGCCAAGAACTATCGCGGCACCTACGGCTTCATCACCGACTGAGGCGGAACGGGGACTTCATGACGATCACTAGACCACCCCAGATTCGCAGACGCGCCATCCACCTCGGCGGTGCGCTCGTCGGCATGGCGCTCGCCCTTGGCGGCTGCCAGCATGACGAAGCGGTCACGGCCTCCATTCCGGACGACTACAAGCAGCGCCATCCGATCGCGATCGAGGAGCAGAATCGCTCCATCGTCGTCTTCGTCGGCCATGCCCGCGGCGGCTTGACCGCCGCCCAGCGCGCCGACGTGATGGGCGTCGCGTCGGCTTGGATGCACGAAGGCACCGGCGCGATCCGGATCGACGTGCCGTCCGGCACGCCCAACGCGCGTCCAGTCGCGGACACGATGCGCGAAATCCAGGCAATGCTGTCGGCGGCGGGCGTTCCGCCGCGCGGCGTCCTCGCCCGCTCTTACCAGCCGGAAGACAGGCGCTTCCTGCCGCCGATCCGGCTCACCTATTCCAAGATCGCCGCGGTCGCGGGTCCCTGCGGCCTGTGGCCGGAAGACATCGGACCTTCGATGAAGAACAAACGCTGGTTCGAGAACAAGGACTATTACAATTACGGCTGCGCCTATCAGCGCAACCTCGCGGCGATGGTCGACAATCCTTCGGATCTCGAGCAGCCGCGGCCTGAAACGCCGTCCTACACGGCGCGACGCACCGCCGCGTTCGAGAAATATCGCAAGGGAATGCCGACGGCGGTCGCCTATCCTGAGGCCGACAAGGCCAAACTCAGCGACACCGGCAGATGATCAGCTACGCTCGCCAGCCCCAAGAAGAGCAGTCCGAGGCATCGCTCCCGCCGGTCGAGGAGCATATTGCGCCTGCGCCGCGCGTTTCCGTCCAGGCTTTCTGCGAGACCGTGGAAACGGCGGCCGCCGTGCAGTCGGCCGGCGAAGACCGCCGTCTCGGCAAGGCCCATCTGAAGATCCAAATGGGCGGTATGGCGGCTGCGGTCGAAGCCTATCGCTCGGCACCCACGCCGAACGTGATCGTGCTCGAAAGCGACGGCCGCAACGACCTCCTGGGCGGCCTCGACCATCTCGCGACCGTCTGCGACGCCGGCACCCGCGTGGTCGTGATCGGCCGCATCAACGACGTCATGCTCTACCGCGAGTTGGTCCGCCGCGGCGTCAGCGATTACGTGCTTGCGCCGGTCGGCGCGATCGACGTCGTGCGCTCGATCTGCAACCTGTTCTCGGCGCCGGAAGCCAAGGCCGTCGGCCGCATCATCGCCGTGGTCGGCGCCAAGGGCGGCGTCGGCGCGTCAACCATCTCCCACAACGTCGCCTGGGCGATCGCCCGCGATCTCGCGATGGACGCGGTCGTCGCCGACCTCGACCTCGCCTTCGGCACTGCCGGGCTCGACTATAACCAGGATCCGCCGCAGGGTATTGCCGACGCCGTGTTCTCGCCCGATCGCGTCGATACCGCCTTCATCGACCGCCTGCTGTCGAAATGCACTGACCACCTCAGCCTGCTGGCGGCGCCGGCGACGCTCGACCGGGTCTATGATTTCGGCGTCGACGCCTTCGATGCCGTGTTCGACACGCTGCGCTCCACCATGCCCTGCATCGTGCTCGACGTTCCACACCAATGGTCCGGCTGGACCAAACGCGCGCTGATCGGAGCCGACGACATCCTGATCGTGGCGGCGCCCGACCTCGCCAATTTGCGCAACACCAAGAACCTATTCGATCTCCTGAAGGCCGCGCGCCCAAACGACCGTCCGCCGCTCTACTGCCTGAACCAGGTCGGCGTGCCGAAACGACCCGAAATCGCCGCGGCGGAGTTCGCCAAGGCGATCGAGAGCCAGCCGGTCGTCTCGATCCCGTTCGAGCCGCAGATCTTCGGCTCGGCGGCCAATAACGGCCAGATGATCGCAGAGATCTCGGCCAACCATAAGTCGATCGAGATGTTCCTTCAGATCGCCCAGCGCCTGACCGGCCGAAGCGAAACGAAGAAGCAAAAGTCGTCCCTGCTTTCACCCCTGATTGAGAAGTTGCGGGGAAAATAGGTCGCCGCATGGAGTTCTTAAGTGTTCGGTAAGCGTAGCGGAACAGACACCGACCCTCGGGCCCCAAAGCCCGGTGCCGTGTCGCCAGAGCCTGCCCAGGCTTCGGCGCCGACAGTGTCGCGCGTGCCGCCGCCGCCGGCAGTCTCCTCGCCGCCCCTTGCCCCGGCGAAGCCTGCGCCGACCATGGAAGCCCGCCGCTCGGACAATTATTACGAGGTCAAGGCGACCATCTTCGGCGCGCTGATCGAGGCCATCGACCTCGCCCAGCTCGCCAAACTCGATTCGGAGTCCGCGCGCGAGGAAATCCGGGACATCGTCAACGAGATCATCGCGATCAAGAACATCGTGATGTCGATCGCCGAGCAGGAAGAGCTGCTCGACGACATCTGCAATGACGTCCTCGGCTACGGTCCGCTGGAGCCGCTGTTGTCGCGCGACGACATCGCCGACATCATGGTCAACGGCGCCGACACCGTTTACATCGAGGTCGCCGGCAAGATCCAACGCACCGGTATCCGCTTCCGCGACAATCAGCAGCTCCTCAACATCTGCCAGCGTATCGTCAGCCAGGTCGGCCGGCGCGTCGACGAATCCTCGCCGATCTGCGACGCGCGCCTGGCCGACGGGTCCCGCGTCAACGCCATCGTGCCCCCGCTGTCGATCGACGGCCCCACGCTCACCATCCGCAAATTCAAGAAGGACAAGCTGACGCTCGATCAGCTCGTCAAGTTCGGCGCAATCTCGCCGGAGGGCGCGGAAATCCTACAGATCATCGGCCGCGTCCGCTGCAACGTGCTGATCTCCGGCGGTACGGGCTCGGGCAAAACCACGTTGCTCAACTGCCTGACCAACTACATCGAGCACGACGAGCGCGTCATCACCTGCGAAGACGCCGCCGAACTCCAGCTCCAGCAGCCGCACGTGGTGCGACTGGAGACCCGCCCGCCCAACATCGAGGGCGAGGGCCAGGTCACCATGCGCGAGCTGGTGCGCAACTGCTTGCGTATGCGTCCCGAGCGCATCATCGTCGGCGAAGTCCGCGGACCCGAGGCGTTCGACCTGCTCCAGGCCATGAACACCGGCCATGACGGCTCGATGGGCACGCTGCACGCCAACAATCCGCGCGAGGCGCTATCGCGCTGCGAATCCATGATCACGATGGGCGGCTTCTCCCTGCCTTCACGCACCATCCGCGAGATGATCTGCGCCTCGATCGACGTCATCGTCCAGGCCGCGCGCCTGCGCGACGGTTCGCGCCGCATCACCCACATCACCGAAGTGATGGGCATGGAAGGCGACACCATCATCACCCAGGACGTCTTCCTCTACGACATGGTCGGCGAGGACGCCAACGGCAAGATCATCGGCCGGCACCGGTCTACCGGAATCGGCCGCCCGAAGTTCTGGGAACGCGCCCGCTATTACGGCGAAGAGAAGCGCCTTGCCGCGGCGCTCGATGCCGCGGAAGTGGCGCCCACGACGTGAGCAGGTCAGCGCAGCCATGAACATGCAAGTCCTTGCCCTCGCCTTCCTTGCCACCGCCGCTGTCGGCGGCCTCGCCTGGGTCTTCCTTTATCCGATGCTGTCCGGGGAACGGAAGGCCGAGAGCCGCCGCGCCTCGATCTCGCGCGCCGAGGCGCCCACGGCCCGCGCGGCCGAGAAGACGCAGCGCTCGCGCCGCGAGCAGGTCGAGACCTCGCTCAAGGATCTCGAGGCGCGGCGCCAGCAGGAGAAGAGCGTACCGCTCAGTGTTCGCCTGTCGCAGGCCGGCCTCGACTGGGCGCCGCAGAAATTCTGGATCGTGTCCGCCGTCGTGGCGGGCGTGCTGTTCGCAGTCGCCTTGTTCATTGGGGGCGGCCTGCTCGGTGCCGCCGGCCTCGCTTTTGCCGGCGGCTTCGGTCTGCCCCGCTGGGCGCTGAGCTTCCTGAAGAAGCGCCGCGAAGCCAAATTCCTGAAGGCGCTGCCCGACGCAGTCGACGTCATCGTCCGCGGCATCAAGGCGGGCCTGCCGCTGTTCGAATCAATCAAGGTCGTCGCCGCCGACGCGCCGGAGCCGCTGCGCTCCGAGTTTCTGTCCATCATCGAAACGCAGGCGATCGGCATGCCGCTCGGCGAGGCCTGCACGCGACTCTATGATCGCATGCCGCTGCCGGAGGCAAATTTCTTCGGCATCGTCATCTCGATCCAGCAGAAATCGGGCGGCAATCTCTCCGAAGCACTCGGTAACCTCTCCAGGGTGCTGCGCGACCGCAAGAAGATGAAGGAGAAGATCCAGGCGATGTCGATGGAAGCCAAGGCCTCGGCCGGCATCATCGGCTCGCTGCCGCCGATCGTGATGTTCCTCGTCTACCTCACGACGCCGGGATACATCTCGATTCTTTGGACTCATCCCACCGGCCAGCTCATGCTGGTCGGCTGCGTCGTCTGGATGTCGATTGGCATCATGGTGATGAAGAAGATGATCAATTTCGACTTCTGATGGTGCCTTATGGTAGAGTTCCTCGTTGCGAAACTTCACGACGTCCACTTCATGACGATGCTGCTGGCGGCCATTGCCGCCAGCGCCACCGTCTATACACTGGTGATGCCGCTGTTCGCCGGCGAAGGCCTTTCCAAGCGCATGAAGGCGGTGGCGAACGAACGTGAGCGCATCCGGCAGCGCGAGCGCGAGCGCCTCCACAAGAGTGAAAAGGTCTCGCTGCGCCAAACGCCGAAGCAGCTCGTCTCGAAGGTCGTCGACGACTTCAACCTGACCAAATGGCTCGCGCAGGAAGCTGCGCGGGACAAGCTCATCATGGCGGGTTATCGAGGCCAGGCGCCCTACATCACCTTCCTGTTTGCCCGCCTGGTTGCCCCGATCGTGCTGTTCGTCGGTTCGATCGTCTACGTGTTCCTGATCGCGCATATGCAGCAGTCGATGCCGATCAAGATCGGCATCTGCGTGGGTGCGGCCTATCTCGGACTTCAGGCACCGATGCTGTTCCTCAGGAACGCGATCTCCAAGCGTCAACTCTCGATCAAGCGTGCCTTTCCCGATGCGCTCGACTTGCTCCTGATCTGCATCGAGTCCGGCATGTCGGTCGAGATGGCATTCCGGAAGGTCGCGGTCGAAATCGTGGGCCAGTCGATCGCGCTGTCGGAGGAGTTCACCCTGACCACGGCCGAGCTGTCCTATTTGCAGGACCGCAAGGTCGCCTACGAGAACCTCGCGCGGCGCACCGGACTCGAGGGCGTCAAGTCGGTATGTCTAGCGCTCCAGCAGGCGGAGCGTTACGGCACCCCGCTCGGCCACTCCCTGCGGGTGATGGCGCAGGAAAACCGCGACATGCGCATGAACGAAGCCGAGAAAAAGGCCGCAGCACTGCCGCCGAAGCTGACGGTGCCGATGATCCTGTTCTTCCTGCCGGTGCTGTTCGTCGTCATTCTCGGACCGACCGGCATCAAGGTCACCGAGATGCAATGACGTTAGACGCGGACCGCGCACGGTCCGCGGCTGCCTTCAAGATTGAACGATCAAGATTGGAAGATCACGTCTGATCAGTCGGGCTGGCCCAGCGAGGCGACCGGAGTCCGCTTCGGCGCACCCCGCCTGACGTCGCTGCGGGTCAGCATTTCCTTGAGATAGGCGACATTGGCCGCAGCCTGGTCCGGCGGCAGGTCCGACTTCACGATGGTCTCGGCTTCGGCGAAGCGGCCCTGGAGACCGACGACCAGACCGAGATTCTGCCGCACTCGCGCGCTTGCGTGCGGTGAGGCATAGGCCTGCCGCAGCGCATCTTCGGCCTTCGGCAGGTCTCTCGACAGCATGTAGGACAGGCCGAGATTGGAGAGCACGCCGGGATCGCCAGGCGCGATCTTGAGCGCGCTCGCATAATAGGAACGCGCTTCCTCGTGACGGCCCATCTGATCGAGCGCGGTCCCCTGCACCGAGAGCAGGCGCCAATCCGGATTGTCGGGCGAATGCGCCTTCGTCAGCACGTCGAAGGCTTGCTGAAAATTGCCGTTGTCGGAGAGCGCGCGGCCGTATTGCGCCATCAGCGCCTTGTTGCCGGGATTGGCGATGGTCGCCTGCTCGAGCACGGCGGCGGCCTGGGCGCGCTGGCCGTTGGCGCGCAGGGCTTGGCCGTAGGCGAGCGCCGCGTCGGCGTCCTTGGGATTGGCACGATAGCGCTCGCCATAGACTTCGGCAGCGCGCGCGGCATCGGTAGGAGCGGCTTCCGCCCGCGGCCCGACCGAGCCCGTGACGTCGGAGAGTTTCGACATCGCCGTGCAGCCGCCGAGGCCCATGGCCAACGCCGCGACCAGCGAGGTGGACGCAAGAAGCCGGGCAAGACTGAGCCGTCCAAGACTGAACCGGTCAAGACTGAACCGTTGACGCATGACGCTTTGACTCTCGAGCCGATTGATCGAGCCGAACGCGCCAGCAATAGACTGTTAACCCTAACGGCCGGTTAATGCCCCCGCCCCGCGCCCATCACTGCGGCGCCTGCGGCGGCATCTCGCCGCCAAGATCCGCATCGAGGCCGAGCGCCTTCGCCTGCTCGTTCAGGTCCCGCAGCAATTGCAGACGTTGCCGCGTCTCGATCTCCACATCGATGCCCGGGCGCGCCACCCACGGCAATTCGCGCCGAAGATCGTCACGATTGATCAGACGCCTCGCGCGGAGCTCGTCGAGCTGAAAATCGTCGATGCCGAGCACATTTGCGGATTGCTCGATCAACCGACGCAGCAGCGATGTCACCACGGCCACGGCGTCGACGTCATGCTTGCGTGCGGATCTCGAGAACTTGCTTTCGAGATCGGCCCAGACGTGAGAGGTGACGAGATAGACGTGAAGCAAATCGGCCCAATCCACCTCGCCGTCGGCATAGAAGGCGCGGCGCAGCAGGAGCCGGCGGGCGAATGCTGCGACCTGATCCCTCTTCAGCGTCGTGCATGCGTCGATCTCGATGCCCGACTGGACGGCCGGATCTCGGGAAAAATCCCGCCCGGCCGGCAGCCTGACGACGCCGTGCGGCAGGTTGGAATCGAGCGGCCTGAAGGCACCATCCTTGCGCGGACGTGAGTAGCGGGCGATCGCAAAGCGGTACTCGATGCGGCCGCCATGGGACATCGGGTGGGACATCGGGCCGAAATGGATGACATTGAAGCCGGCGTCGTCACCGGCCTGCCCCGTCGATGACGGACAGGACAAGACGTAGATCGTGCGCCAGAATGCTTCATCGCTCTCGCTCGTGGCGCGCGGATCGGGAATCGAATAGCGCGTCAGTCCTTCGACATGTCGGTGTCCGTGCAGAACCAGATCGACGTTGAGCGATGTCGCCGCTTCGAGGAAGGTCGCGGGCGCAGCGAGATACATCAGCGGCTCGTCGGGCACGCCGAGAAACCGCTTTCCTTCTCCGGTCGCCTGCGGCAGTGGATGATGGTGCAGCGCCAGCACGCGCACGAGGTTTTCCACCGGCTCGGCATAATCGGCGCGGCCGCCCGACCCGAGGCTCCCCGCGAGTTCGACGCTCAGCCGCGCGGACGCCGAAACTATGGCATTATAGGCTCTCTGGTCGACGTTCCCGCTCGCGAGCGTTGTGAGGCTCGCGCGGTTGGAATCCAGCAGCACCAGATCGAGGCCGGCCTGACGGTAGTAGACGCTCTTCGAGGTCCGCGGCAAGTGCAGGTAATCATAGACGTCGTGGCGGCCTGCACGCTGGCTCGGTCGCTTGACGTCGTGATTGCCGGCGATTGCCTGGATATCGGTGAACAGCCCGGTCTGTCGGAAGGACGCAATGACGGCGAGCGCTTCGTCGAGCGCGGGTGGCGTCGGGTCGTCCACGATATCGCCGGTGATCAGCAGGATGCGATCAGGAATGTCCGCGAAGTCCGCCATCCTCTCGCGAATGGCGGCATTGAGCGTCTCGATCGTCGCAAGCAGCCGACCCGACCCGTCCAGATGCAGGTCGGAAATCTGTACGATGACGAACGATCTATCCATTTTGCGCCGCTTGTTTGCAAATGCCGCGCCGCCCAAACGATAAGAGAAATGCCTTCGAGGATAAGGTTCTCTCCAGTCTCAACCCGGGTCGTGATGAGCCAGGGTAAGAATTGACTCACGTTGCGTGCACAACCGCACGATACAATCTAAAATATCGGCCAATAATGCCACAACCCCAGCGCTAGTAAAGCCCTGCGGCAGCTCGCGTGAACCGCATGAGATACGGGTTCCGCCCGATGATGGTTTCGCTCATCAGCTCAATATTCGATGGCGAGCCGCTTGCGGATTTCGTCAATGCGCTTGTCGAGCGCATCGAACCGCGCGTGAACGGAGCGGTCGTGGAGATAGAAGACGTAACCACCGGCAAGGAACGCGAATATCCAATGATGATGCTCGACATAGCCAAAAATCGCCTCGACCGCCTGGCCGATGAATGTGACCGCGCTCCACACAAATTCCATTGCATTTCCTCCCGGCCGGCTTTGTCGTCGGCCGCCGGAGATCTCCGCACCCGACGGCCGTTGCCGGAACCTAGCATGGCCCCCTTACTGCGAGTAGCGAATCGCTGAACGATGGCAGCAAAGCTGATTGCGGCGGCGACGAAACTCTGCGAAATCTCGTCCGCTCGTATGACCCGCTCGATCTGACGATCCGGACCCGCCAATGCCTTCTGTCTTCGAGACGTCGCCTACCGCCATCCCGATCACCTTCGTCACCAAATCGAGCTGGGATCAGGTCGCCGAGGGGCTACCGGCGGCGCAACGCCAGTTTGCCACTGCGAGCGCGTTTACCGCAAAGCCGGGTGGCTATCTCGCGCTGCCCGCGCCCGATGGCGCGATCGCGCAAGTGCTGTTCGGGCTCGAGGACGAAGGTGCAAGATCGCGCGACCTGTTCCGACCGGGCGCCCTGCCCGGCCTGCTGCCACCAGGCATTTATCGCTTCGCCAATGCGCCGCACGATGCACGGCTCGCCGCGCTCGCCTTCGCGCTTGGCAGCTACCGCTTCGCCCGGTACCGCAAGGCCGATCGCCCCGAGGTCCGCCTCGTGCCACCCGACGGCGTCGACGCGACCGAGATCAACCGCATGGCGGACGCCGCAATGCTGGCGCGCGACCTCATCAACACGCCGGCCAACGACATGGGGCCGGAGGAGCTGGCCGCAGCCGCGCAAGATCTCGCCGCCGAATTCGGCGCAAGCTTTGCCTGCACCATCGGTGACGACTTGAAGACGAATTTTCCGCTGATCCACGCCGTCGGCATGGCCTCGGACCGCGCGCCGCGGCTGATCGACATCGGTTGGGGCGACCCGGCTCATCCCAAGGTGACGCTGGTCGGCAAGGGCGTCTGCTTCGACACCGGCGGGCTCGACCTGAAGCCGTCGAGCGGCATGCTGATCATGAAGAAGGACATGGGGGGCGCCGCCAACGTGCTGGCTCTGGCGCGCATGGTGATGGATGCGAAGCTGAAGGTGCGGCTGCGCGTGCTGATCCCGGCCGTGGAGAACGCGGTGGCGGGGAATGCCTTCCGCCCGCTCGACATCTTCACCTCGCGCAAGGGCATCACTGTCGAGATCGGCAATACGGACGCGGAGGGGCGGCTGGTGCTCGCCGACGCGCTGGCGCTTGCGGACGAGGAAAGGCCGGACCTGCTAATCGATCTCGGCACGCTGACGGGAGCGGCACGCGTCGCGCTGGGGCCGGATTTACCGCCCTTTTACACCAATGATGAGACGCTTGCCGCCGACGTCGCACGATGCGCGGTGAAGGAGAACGATCCGTTGTGGCGCATGCCGCTGTGGCCGCCTTACGATGCGTGGCTGGACTCTAAGACGGCCACCATCACCAACGCACCGTCCGGCGGCTTTGCCGGCTCGATCATCTGTGCGCTGTTCCTGCAGCGCTTCGTCGAACAGGCCAAGAGCTGGCTGCATGTCGACATCTACGGCTGGACGCCGTCGGCGAAGCCCGCACGCCCCGAGGGCGGCGAGTGCCAGGCCGCGCGCGCGATCTACGCATTGCTGAGCGAGCGCTATGCGTGATCCAGGACTCGATCCAAAATACGATCCAAGCCACGATCCAAGGCTGACACCCGCGCGCGGCGACCTCGCCGCAAAGTATCTCGAAGGCAAGGTGCAGGCGGAGCGCTTCGTCACGGGCGAGGAATTCGAGATAATCGAGGCGATCGCGCCCGTGCGCGAGCAGCCGTCGCCGAACGCGATGCTGATGACACAAGCGTTGCGCGGCGAGCGTGTCACGGTCTACGACCGCAACGGCGAAGGCTGGGCGTGGGGTCAACTTTCCGGTGACGGCTATGTCGGGTGGCTGCCGGACGCAGCGCTGATGAAGCCCTCGGCTGCCCCGACCCATATGGTCGTTGCGCTGCGAACCCTTGCCTTCCCCGGTCCCTCGATCAAGCTGCCGCCGGCAGACACGCTGGTGATCGGATCGAAGATCGCGGTTGCACGCGAGGACGGCAGCTTCGCCGTGACGCGCGACGGACAATATCTGCCGAAGGCTCATCTCGTCCCGCTCGGTCATCGCGAGCCGGATTTCGTCGGAGTCGCCGAGCGTTTCGTCGGCACGCCCTATCTCTGGGGTGGAAAGAGCAGCCTTGGCGTCGATTGCTCCGGCCTCGTCCAGGTCTCGCTGACATCGGCGGGGATCGGCTGCCCGCGTGACAGCGACATGCAGCAGGCCGGGCTCGGCCGCGCGCTGGAGCCGCATGAGCAGATGAGCTTGCTGCGCGGCGATCTCATTTTCTGGAAGGGCCACGTCGCCATCGTCAGCGACGCCGGCACGATGGTTCACGCCAATGCGTATCACATGGCAACGGTGATCGAACCAATCGAGCCGGCCATCGCACGGATCAAGCAAGCCGGCAGCGAGGTCACCGCGATCAAGCGGCTCTGACGGCGCTAAGTCGCCGCCGATCCGTTCCCCGCCGTCTCCAGCCGGAACGCCGCCGCAAACAGCGCGCGCGTGTAATCCGTCTTCGGATTCTTGAAGAGCTCGGCGGCCTGGCCTTCCTCGACCACCTTGCCGCCGCGCATCACGATCAGATGGCTGGCGAGCGAGGCAACGACGCGCAGATCGTGCGAGATGAACATGTAAGTGAGATCGCGACGGCGCTGCAATTCACGCAGCAGATCGACCATCTGCGCCTGAATCAGCATGTCGAGCGCACTGGTCGGCTCGTCCAGCACGACGAAATCCGGCTCCAGCACCACCGCCCGCGCGATGCTGATGCGCTGGCGCTGGCCGCCGGAGAATTCATGCGGATAACGGTTGCGGGTATCCGGCTTCAATCCGACGTCCTCGAGCGCCTTGACGACGCGCTCCTCACGCTCGCCGCGCGAGAGCTGCGGCTGATGCACGGTGAGGCCTTCGGCGACGATGTCGGCGACCGACATGCGCGGGCTGAGCGAGCCGAACGGATCCTGGAACACGATCTGCATGTCGCGTCGGAACGGCCGCATCTCCTTGAAGCGGAGACCCTGGATATCCTTTCCCAGGAACACAATGCGTCCGTTCGAGGAGATCAGCCGCAGCAATGCGAGCCCCAGCGTGGTCTTGCCCGAGCCGGACTCGCCGACGACGCCAAGCGTCTCGCCCTTGCGCACGGCGATGCTGACGCCGTCGACCGCTTTGATGTGACCGACCGTCTTGCGCATCAACCCGCGCTTGATCGGAAACCAGACCTTGAGGTCATCGGCCGACATCACCACCGGCGCATCCGGCTGCGGCGGCGCCGGATCCGGCTTCGGTTCCGCGGCGAGCAAGTCGCGCGTATAGGGATGCTTCGGGCTCTTGAAGACCTGCTCAACCGGCCCCTGCTCGACGATCTCGCCGCCCTTCATGACGCAGACCTGGTCGGCGATGCGGCGCACGATGCCGAGATCGTGGGTGATGAAGAGCAGGCTCATGCCGAGCCGGCTGCGAATCTCTGCGAGCAGCGTCAGGATCTGCGCCTGCACGGTGACGTCGAGCGCCGTGGTCGGCTCGTCCGCGATCAGGAGGTCCGGCTCGTTGGCGAGCGCCATCGCGATCATCACGCGCTGGCGCTGGCCGCCGGAGAGCTGGTGCGGATAGCTCTTCAGCCGCGTTTCGGGCTCGGGAATGCCGACCTGCGTCAGCAATTCCAGCGTCCGCCTGCGCGCCTCGGCATTGCTGGTCGGATTGTGCAGCTGGATGATCTCGCCGATCTGCGCCTCGATCGTGTGCAGTGGATTGAGCGAGGTCATCGGCTCCTGGAAGATGATCGAGATGTCGCTGCCGCGAATCTCCCGCATCTCCTGCTCCGACCGGTCGATCAGTTCCTGTCCCTTGAAGCGGATGCTGCCCGAGGGATGCGAGGCGTTCGGATAGGGCAAGAGTTTGAGGATCGAAAGCGCGCTGACCGACTTGCCGGAGCCGGACTCGCCGACCAGCGCCACGCACTCGCCGCGCCTGATCTGGAACGAGACCTTGTCGACCGCGAGCGTGGTGGCGCCGCCCTGGTGGAAGGCAACCGAGAGCTCGCGCACGCTGAGCAAAGGCTGATTGATCGCGTCCATTGGCCTACCTGAACGTCTTGCGCGGATCGAAGGCGTCGCGCACGGCCTCGCCGATGAAGATCAAGAGCGACAGCATGATCGCAACCGAGAAGAAGCCGGAGAAACCGAGCCAGGGCGCCTGCACGTTGGACTTGCCCTGCGACAGCAACTCGCCGAGCGACGGCGAGCCGGGCGGCAATCCGAACCCGAGGAAATCGAGCGCCGTCAGCGTCATCACCGAACTCGACACGATGAAAGGCAGGAACGTCATGGTCGCGACCATCGCGTTCGGCAACAGATGCCGGAACATGATGACCTTGTTCGACACGCCGAGCGCGCGCGCCGCCTGGATGTACTCGAAATTGCGCCCGCGCAGGAATTCCGCGCGGACGAGTCCGACCAGCGACACCCAGGAAAACAACAGCAGGATGCCGAGAAGCACGAAGAAACCGGGTACGAGCACCGACGACAGGATTAGCAACAGATAGAGCGAAGGGATCGCAGTCCATATCTCGATGAAACGCTGAAACAACAGGTCGATCCAGCCGCCGAAATAACCCTGTACCGCGCCGGCCGCGATGCCGACGACGGAGGAGACGATGGTCAGGCAGAGGCCGAACAGCACCGAAATGCGGAAGCCGTAGATCAGCCGCGCGACCACGTCGCGGCCCTGATCGTCGGTGCCGAGCCAGTTGTATTCGAGATCGCGGCAGCTCTTGAGGCCTTTCTTCTCGACCACAGGCTTGCACTGCGCTTCCGTCAACATCCAGGTCGGCCGCGACGGCGCGGGCGTCGGCAGATCGAGATTGTGGGTGTCGTAGGAATAGCGGATCAGCGGCCAGACGATGCTGCCACCCTTGTCCTTGATCAACTTCTGCAAATAGGGATCGCGATAGTCGGCTGCCGTTTCGAAGTCGCCGCCGAAAGTGGTTTCCGAATAGGTGACGACGGACGGCCAATAGAGGTGGCCATCATATTTGATCAGGAACGGCCGATCATTGGCGATCAACTCAGCGAACAGCGATACCACAAACAGGATCAGGAAGATCCAGAACGACCAATAGCCGCGCCAGTTCGCCTTAAAATTCTGCCAGCGGCGCCTGTTGAGCGGCGATGGCACGAACGGTTTGCGCGTCATCGGCACGGCGTCGCCGAGCGGCGATTTCGCAGTGGTTTCGATCGGCGTGGTAGGGGCGGCCAGTGTCATCAGACCTCCCGCGCCTCGAAATCGATCCGCGGATCGATCCACATATAGGTCAGGTCAGAGATCAGGTTGATCACGAGGCCGACGAGCGAAAAGATGAAGAGCGTACCGAACACGACGGGGTAGTCGCGGTTGAGAACGCTCTCGAAACTGAGCAGTCCCAGCCCGTCCAGCGAGAAGATGGTCTCGATCAGAAGCGAGCCCGAGAAGAAGGCGTGAATGAAGGTGCTGGGAAAGCCGGCGATGACGATGAGCATCGCGTTGCGGAAGACGTGACCATAGAGCACCCGATTCTCGCTGCAGCCTTTCGCGCGCGCGGTCATCACGTATTGCTTGCGGATCTCGTCCAGAAACGAGTTCTTGGTCAGGAACGTCATGGTGGTGAACGCACCGAGCCCCATGGCGATCAGCGGCAGCGTCAAATGCCAGAAGTAATCGATGATCTTCCAGTACCACGGAAACTGCGACCAGCCGTCTGACGTCAGTCCGCGCAGCGGGAACCAGTTGAAGAACGAACCGCCGGCAAACAGGATGATCAGCAGGATCGCGAACAGGAAGCCGGGAATGGCATAGCCGAGCACGAGCACGCTCGAGGTCCAGGTGTCGAAGCGCGTCCCGTCCCTGACCGCCTTGCGGATGCCGAGCGGAATCGAGATCAGGTAGGTGAGCAGCGTCAGCCAGATGCCGAGCGAGATCGAGACCGGCAACTTCTCCTTGACGAGCTGCAGCACGCTGACGTCGCGGAAATAGCTCTTGCCGAAATCGAAGCGGGCGAAGTTCCAGACCATCAGCGCGAAGCGCTCCGGCGCCGGCTTGTCGAAGCCGAACTGCACCTCCAGCTTTTTGATGAAATCGGGATCGAGGCCTTGCGCGCCGCGATATTTCGAATTGATGGCATCGCCGCCCGCGCCCAGTTGCCCCGGGGCGCGCTGCGCAAAGTCGCTGCCGCCCGAAATGCGCGAGGTACCGCCGGTGTCGGCACCCGAGAGCTGCGCGATCACGCGCTCGACCGGGCCACCCGGCGCGAACTGCACGACGATGAAGGAGACGAAGAGGATCCCGAGCAAGGTCGGGATCATCAGCAGGATACGGCGGGCGATATAGGCGCTCATGGCTGTTTCGCCTGCTCGAGCTTGGCGGCCTTGCCGCCATCATGCCACCAGATGTCGGGGGCGCCGACTCCGTTGGCATAACGCGGCAGCTTCTGCGGACGGCCGAACTGGTCCCAATAAGCAAGCCGGTGCGTCTTGTTATACCATTGCGGCACCCAATAACGGCCGGCACGGAACAGGCGATCGAAGGCGCGGCAGGCGACGGTCAATTCCTCGCGGGAGTCAGCCGCCATGATCTTCTCGATCATGGCATCGATGGCAGGACTGGCGATGCCCGCGAGATTGTACGAACCCTTCGTTGCCGCGACCTGCGACGAGAAGAACGAGCGCATGGCATCGCCCGGCGTCGCCGACATGCTGAAGCGTTGAATCGTCATATCGAAGTCGAAATCTTCCTGGCGCGCCTTGTGTTGTACGGCATCGACGAGGCGCACGCTCGCTTCGATGCCGAGCGTCGCGAGATTCTTGATGTAGGGCCCATGGTGCGGCTGGAATGAAGGCTCGTCCAACAGAAATTCGATCCTGAATATCTCGCCGTTCGGCAGCACCCGCTTGCCGTCCTTGATCGGCAGGCCGGCGTCGCTGAGCAATTGCTGCGCCTTGCGCAGCAGGCTGCGGTCCTGCCCGGAGCCGTCTGAGACCGGCGGCGTGAACGGCGCGGCGAACACCTCGTCGGGAATCTGGCCGCGAAACGGCTCGAGCAGCTTCAACTCTTCCGGCGGCGGAGGCCCGCCGCTGGCCATGAGGTCCGAGTTCTGAAATGGCGACACCGTGCGGGCATAAGCACCGTACATGATGGTCTTGTTGGTCCACTCGAAGTCGAAGGCGTCGATCAGTGCCTCTCGTACCCGAGGATCCCTGAACTTGTCGCGCCGCGTGTTGATGAACCATCCTTGTGCACCGGACGGCGTGTCGTCGGGTACGACCTCCATCTTGACGCGACCGTCCTTCACCGCAGGGAAGTCGTAGCGCGTCGCCCAGAGACGGGAGGTGAACTCCTCGCGGTAGAGATAGTTCTTGCCGGTGAAACCTTCGAAGGCGACATCGCGGTCCCGGTAGAATTCGTAGCGTACAACGTCGAAATTGTAGCTACCGCGACAGGGGGGCAGATCGGCAGCCCACCAATCCTTGACGCGCTCGTATTCGATGTAGCGGTTGACCTCGAACTTGCCGACCTTGTACGGGCCCGAACCCAACGGGATCTCCAGAGACGTTTCGTCGAACGGACGGGAGGCATAGTAGGCTTTCGAGAAGATCGGCAGGCTCGCCACATAGAGCGGCACGTCACGCGCGCGTCCCTTAGCAAAAGTGACGACAAGCGTCGCCTCGTCGACGGCTTCCGCGCGGACCATGTCGCGCATCTGCACGATGATCAATGGGTGCCCCTTGGCCTTCAGCGACGTCAGCGAAAACGCCGCGTCGTGAGCGGTGAGCTTGGTGCCGTCATGGAATTTCGCCTCGGGCCGTATCGTGAAGCGGTAGACCAGCCTGTCCGCCGATATATTTACAGATTTCGCGGCAAGCCCGTACATCCCGTCCGGTTCGTCGTTGGCTCGCACCATCAGCGGCACAAAGGTCATATCCATGCCCTGCGCGCCGTCGCCTTTGAGGATGAAGGCATTGAGCGAGTTGAAGGTCTGGTAGGACTGGTTGTAGGCGCGCACCGACGGGATCAGCGAAAAAGTGCCGCCCTTCGGCGCGTCGACATTGACGTAGTCGAAGTGATGGAAATCGGCGGGATATTTGAGGTCGCCGAACGCCGACATGCCGTGGGCCTCGGCGGGCATCTCGGACGCTGTCGCGCCCCGCAGCCGGGCGGCGCTGAACGCGCCACCGACACCCAGGGCCAGCACATGCCGGCGTGAAAGCTGCGTCATGCGAGAAATGCCCCTCACGACTTCTTTGCGATCCGCGCCGCCTTGTCCGCGTCGTACCACCAGATGAACGGAAAGCCGGACTGACCGTATTTGGGCAATTCCGCCGGCCGACCGAAGCGATCCCAGCGCGCGGTGCGCACCTTCGTATAAGTCCACTGCGGCACGACGTAGTGATTCCACAGCAGCACGCGGTCGAGTGCCTTGGTTGCCGCGACGAGATCGTCGCGACCCTTGGCGTAGATCACCCGCTCAATCAGCTTGTCGACCGCCGGATTCTTGATGCCGGTAATATTGCGTGAACCGGCGATGTCGGCCGTCTTCGATGACCAGAATTCGCGCTGCTCGTTGCCCGGCGACTGCGACTCGCCCCAGGAGTTGGTGACGATGTCGAAATCCCACTCGCGCGTCCTGTTCTCATACTGGGTGGGATCCACTGTCCGCACGCTGACGGCAATGCCGAGCCGTTCCAGCGACGGCTTGTAGAACAGCGTGATCCGCTCAAAGCTCGGATCCGAGTTCAGCAGCTCAAGCGAGAACTGAGCGCCGGTCTTGACGTCGATCAGCTTGCGGTCGCGCACCTCGTAGCCGGCTTCCTTGAACAAGCGCAGTGCCTCGCGCAGATTGTCGCGCACGGCTTCCGGACTGCCGCCGACTGGATTGGTATAGGCCGTCGTGAAGACTTCGGGCGGGACCTCGGCGCGGACCGTCTGGAGGATCTCGAGCTCCTTGCCCTGCGGCAACCCGGTCGCCATCAGCTCATCGATGCCGTCGAAATAACTGCTGATGCGCTTGTATTGGCCGTAGAAGATCTGCTTGTTCATCTCCTCGAAGTCGAACGCGTAATTAAGCGCGCGTCGCACGCGCGCATCTTTGAACTTGGCGCGGCGCAGGTTCGGCACGAAGGCCTGCATGACGCCCGAGCTGCGATTGGCGAACTCCTCGAGGATCACGCGCTTTTCGGTGACGGCCGGGAAGTCGTAGGCCGTCGCCCAGTTCTTCGCGCTGTTCTCGGTGCGCCAATCGACCTGATCGGCCTTGAAGGCCTCGATCGCCACGGTGGCGTCGCGGAAATACTCATAGCGCAGCTCGTCGAAATTATTTCGGCCCACATTGGCCGCGAGGTCGCGCCCCCAATAATCCTTCACGCGCTCCAGCGCGATCGACCGTCCGGCAACGAATTCCTTGACCCGGTAGGGGCCCGACCCCAGCGGCACTTCGAGCGTGGTGGCGGAGACATCGCGCTTCCGGCCCTGCGGGTCCGTTCCTTCCCACCAATGCTTCGGCAGGACCGTGAGCTGCCCGACAATCTGCGGCAGCTCGCGATTGCCCGGTGCGTCGAACACGAATTTCACCTCGCGCTCACCGACCTTCTCGGCCTTCACCACATGGCTATAATAGGCCGAGTACATCGGGTGGTGCTTCTTGAACGAATCGAGCGAGAAGATCACGTCGTCCACGGTAACAGGCTTGCCGTCATGCCATTTGGCTTGCGGCCGCAAGCGGTAAGTCACGGAGGAGAAATCATCCGGATGGCTGACGGCCTCGGCCAGCGCGCCGTATTCGGTCGAGACTTCGTCGAGCGAGGCCGTCGTGAGGGATTCGTAGATGAATGCCACGGCACCGGCGACTTGCCCCTTCACACCGGAGACGACGATGTTGAAATTGTCGAATGTGCCGACGGCGATCTGGCGTGCGACGCCGCCTTTGGGCGCTTCCGGATTGACGTAGTCGAAGCGCTTGAAGTCGGCGGGGTATTTGACCTGTCCGAACAGCGACAGCGCGTGTCGCCAGGTCAGCTCACTGGCGGATTGCGCGTGTGCCGCGCCGACGACGGGAAGGCCCCCTACGGAACCAAGGACGGGGAGCGCTGCGGCAGCGGTGCCGGTGAGCAGGAGATCGCGTCGGGTAATGGCCAAATCCACATTCCTGTCTTGAAGGAGGCTACTCCTTTAAGTTCCCAATATAGGCGAGGTTTCGACGGAATATGTTGCTTTTTCCTCATCTTGGAAGCCCGGCCGCTCCATCCGGTGCGGCCAAACGCCCTGATAACGTCACCGCGCGGCCCGGATATAAAAACGGCCAGGCTTTTCAGCCCGGCCGCATAGTCCAAGATGGGGTTTCGAGGCTTTTACTTTGAGGCCGTCGGCAGCGGCTGCGGATGCTCCGAGAGCGAATTCAGATAGGCAATGACGTCGGCACGCTCGGAATCCTTGGGAATGCCGGCGAAGCCCATTGCGGTGCCGGGGATGAAGCCCTTCGGGCTGGCGATGAACTTGTTGAGATCGTCAAACGTCCAGGTGCCGCCCTTGGCCTTCATGGCAGCCGAGAAGTTGAAGCCGCCACGGCCCTCGCCCCGCTTCTCGCCGACGACGCCATAGAGATTAGGACCGACACGATTCGGGCCGCCCTTCTCGAAGGTGTGGCAGGCGCCGCACTTTTTGGCGGCGGAGGCGCCCTTCTCGACCGAGGCGGTCTGGAGCAGCTTTTCGATCGGCTCGGCAGCCGCGGCGGCAGCGCCGCCTTCCTTGCCGTGGCCGGCGTCTTCCTTCGCGGCGATCTCGAAGCCCGGCTTTTCCGGCATCTTGGGCGAGAACAGCGCATTCGCGGTGAAGCTCGTCACCAGCAGAAGGAGACAGGTGCCGAGCACGGCACCGAGAATCTTGTTCAGTTCGAAAGAGTCCATTTCCGGCCAGGCCCCACACCGCAAGAAGGATCGAGCGGCCCAAAGCGGCCGCCAGGACGAGCCTCGAAGAATCAACGTTCCTTAATTGTTTCCCCGAGTTTTGCCATTGAGATATCGGTTTGCCCGGGGTCTGGCAACCCGTATAAGCGAGCGGGCTTCACGCCCGTCCCCACCCCATTTCCCGGCGCGGAAAACGCCCCGTTTCCAGGCCCTTGACCCGATGACCGATCCTCGCATCCTGGTGCTGATCCCGGCCCGCATGGCCGCGACCCGCCTGCCCGGCAAGCCGCTCGCCGATATCGCGGGGCAGCCGATGATCGTGCACGTGATGCGCCGCGCCGAGGCCGCCGGGATAGGCCGGGTCGCGGTCGCAACCGACACCGCGGAGATCGCGTCCGTCGTGACCGCCCATGGCGGCGAGGCCGTGATGACCCGCCCGGAGCACCCCTCCGGCTCCGACCGCATCCACGAGGCCATGCAGAAGCTCGATCCGGACGGCAAGGCCGAGATCGTGGTCAATCTCCAGGGCGATTTCCCGACCATCACGATCGACAATATCCGCGAGGTACTGCCGCCGCTGCAAGACCCCGCCGTGGATATCGCAACGCTGGCTTCGCAAATCCACACCGAGGAGGAGGATCTCGCGCCGAACGTCGTGAAGGCGATCGGGACCTCGCTCGGGGGCAGACGCATGCGCGCACTTTATTTCACCCGCGCAACCGCGCCGACCGGCGACGGGCCGCGTTACCACCATATCGGCCTCTACGCCTATCGCCGCGCCGCGCTGGAGCGCTACGTCTCACTGCCGCCTTCGCCGCTGGAACTGCAGGAGAAGCTCGAGCAGCTCCGGGCGCTCGAGGCCGGAATGCGCATCGACTTCACCATTGTCGATACCGTGCCCCGCGGGGTCGACACGCCGGCGGACCTGGAAACCGCCCGCAGCATCCTTTCCAAATCCTGAGCCGCTGTTACAAGGCCGAGCATGAGCAAGCTGAAAATCGCATTCCAGGGCGAGCCTGGCGCCAATTCCCACATCGCCATCGTCGAGGCCTATCCCGACGCCGAGCCGATGCCCTGCGCCACCTTCGAGGACGCCTTGTCGGCGATCTCGTCGGGCGAGGCCGATCTCGGCATGATCCCGATCGAGAATTCGGTCGCAGGCCGCGTCGCCGACATCCATCATTTGCTCCCGGCCTCCGGCCTCTTCATCATCGGTGAATGGTTTCTGCCGGTCCGGCATCAGCTGATGGCGGTGAAGGGGACCAGGCTCGAAGACATCAAGAGCGTCGAGAGCCATGTGCACGCGCTCGGCCAATGCCGGCGCATCATTCGCAAGCTCGGCATCAAGCCCATCGTGCACGCCGACACCGCCGGCAGCGCCCGCGACATTTCCGAGCGTAACGATAAGTCCGTCGCCGCGATCGCCTCGCGCCTCGCCGCGCAGATCTACGGCCTCGACATTTTGGCTGAGGACATCGAGGACGAGGCCCACAACACCACACGCTTCGTGGTGCTGGCGCGCGAACCGAAATGGGCCGCACAGGGCTCCGGTCCGCTAGTCACGACTTTTGTGTTTCGGGTGCGCAATTTGCCGGCCGCGCTCTACAAGGCGCTCGGGGGCTTTGCCACCAACGGCGTGAACATGACCAAACTCGAGAGCTACATGGTCGACGGCAATTTCTTCGCCACCCAGTTTTACGCCGACGTCGACGGCCACCCCGAGGACAAGGGCCTCGCTTTCGCGATCGAGGAGCTGAAATTCTTCTCGCGCGAATTCCGCATCGTCGGCGTGTATCCGGGTCACCCGTTCCGCGCGACGATGGAATAGTTTCGTGTCCCGGACGCGCGAAGCGCAAGCCGGGACCCAGAGGCTGCGAGGCGCAGGGGCACGAGTGCCTTATCCGACCGCCTTAAGCCCGAACGCCTCCGCCAGCAGCGAATAGGATTTCTTTCGCGCCTCGTGATCATACACGGCGGTGATCACCATCAACTCGTCCGGCTTGCTCGCATCGATCAACGGCTGGAGCGTTGTCCGCACGGTTGCCGGGCTGCCGACGAACAGACGGGAACGGTTGCGCCGCATCGAGGTGCGCTCCGAGTCGGTATAGGGATAGGCCAGCGCTTCTTCGACGCTCGGCAACGGAAGATACTGGCCGCGATCGCGGCGCAGGCGGTTGAGGTCGAAAGACGCGGCGAGCTTTTCGGCTTCCTCATCCGTGTCGGCCGTGATGACGGCGACCGCGAGGATCGCGCGCGGGCTCGCGCTCCAGGCCGAGGGCTGAAAACGATTGCGATAATGCACCATCGCATCGATCGCATCGTGGGACGCAAAATGATGCGCGAATGCGAAGCCCATGCCGACCTGCGCGGCGAGCTCCGACGAATAATCGCTCGAGCCGAGCAGCCAGATCGGCGGCAACGGCGTATCGTCGGGCATCGCGACGACGTTGTGGTAGGGATGGCCCGAGGGGAATTCCCGGGTCTGCCACAGGATCAATTCGTGCAGCCGCTCCAGGAAATCGTCGCCTTCGCGACGGTCGAGCCGGCTGCGCAGCGCATAGGCCGTGGCACCGTCGGTGCCGGGGGCGCGACCGAGGCCGAGATCGATGCGGCCGGGAAACAACGCCTCCAGCATCTTGAAGCGCTCGGCCACGACCAGCGGCGCGTGATTGGGCAGCATCACGCCGCCGGAGCCGACGCGGATGTGCTTCGTCACCGCCGCGATCTGCCCGATCATCACGTCGGGCGCTGGACTCGCGACCGAGGCGAGGTTGTGATGCTCGGCGAGCCAGTAGCGGACATAGCCGAGCCCGTCGACATGGCGCGCCAGGTCGATGCTGTTGCGCAGCGCCGCGGCGGGCATTGTGCTTGTTGTGACGACGGAGAGGTCGAGGACTGAGAGCGGGATCATCGCGCGCTAAGGTAGCGGAGGGCGGCGCAGCGGCAATGGCAGGGCGCGCAGGTCTGACGTGCAGGCCAGGGGCTCGCGCGACTTCGCCGCGGCGTTGGGACAGAGGTCACGCTGATATCGCAATTTTCATACTGCCCACCTCACGATCTCGTGTCAAGTAGCCCCACATCACCATTATACACCTGATATATCTATAGTTTCAACTGACTGCTCTCATCCCACCTCTATCTGAATCTGCAGGTAATTTTCTATTGTCTAAATGAAAGTGGGCAATTTCCCATCCCTGATGGGCTGTCGAGTGCGACCGCTTTGGCTTATCTTGACCTCTCCCAATCTAGACCTGACCGCCGGCCGCCAACGACCCTGCGAGCCCTTGGAGTGAGTGGTGCCCATGACTGACGCGACGATGCCTGCCCATACCGACGGGCAAGACGGGCACCTGAAGCGGCCTGCGATTTCGTTCGAGTTCTTTCCGCCCAAGACGGAAGATATGGAGCGCAATCTCTGGGACACCATCAACCGGCTGGCCCCGCTCGACCCGAAATTCGTCTCGGTGACCTATGGCGCCGGCGGCTCGACCCGTGAGCGCACCCACGCGACCATCTCGCGCATCCTCAAGGAGACTGCGCTGCTGCCGGCGGCGCATCTGACCTGCGTCGGCGCCTCGCGCGGGGAGATCGACGAGATCGTCGACCGCTATCACGAGGTCGGCGTCCGCCACATCGTCGGCCTGCGCGGCGATCCCGCGGGCGGCATCGGCACGGCCTATTCCAGCCATCCCGACGGCTACCAGAGCTCCGCCGACCTCGTCGCCGGCATCAAGAAGCGGCACGGCGATATCGAGGTGTCGGTCTCGGCATACCCTGAGAAGCACCCCGAGGCGCGCGACTTCGACGATGACATCGACACCCTGCAGGCCAAGGTCGATGCGGGCGCGACCCGCGCGATCACGCAGGTGTTCTTCGATAACGAGCTCTATTTCCGTTATCTCGACCGCGTGCGCGCGCGCGGGATCAACATCCCGATCGTGCCGGGCATCATGCCCATGCATAATTTCAAGCAGGCGCGAGCCTTCGTCACCCGCGCCGGCACCTCCGTGCCGGACTGGTTCGCCGCGAAGTTCGAGGGGCTCGACGAGGACGCCGAGACCCGCAAGCTGGTGGCGGCCACCGTCGCCGCCGGCCAGGTGCAGAAGCTCGCGAAGCACGGCGTCGACACCTTCCATTTCTACACCATGAACCGCGCCGATCTCGTGTTCGCGATCAGCCATTTGCTCGGCATTCGCGCCAAGAGCGCGCAGAAGGCGGCTTAAGACACCATGACCGTATCCACCTCTCCCAAGCGAACCGCCCTGCTCAACGCCGCGCGCGAGCGCATTCTCGTGCTCGACGGCGCCATGGGCACGATGATCCAGAATCTCCAGTTCGACGAGGTTGCCTTTCGCGGCGAGCGCTTCAAGACCTTCCATCGCGATTTGCGCGGCAACAACGACCTCTTGATCCTGACCCAGCCGCAGGCGATCGAGGACATCCACGCCGCCTATCTGCGTGCCGGCGCCGACATCGTCGCCACCAACACCTTCTCCACGACCTCGATTGCGCAGGCCGATTACGATCTCGGCGACATCGTCTACGAGATGGCGCGCGAAGGCGCCCGCCTCGCCGGCAACGCCGCGCGCCGCGTCGAAGCCGAGGACGGCAAGCCGCGCTTCGTCGCCGGCGCCATCGGACCGACCAACCGCACCGCGTCGATCTCGCCCGACGTTTCCAATCCCGGCTACCGCGCCGTCACGTTCGACGATCTGCGCAAATCCTATGGCGAGCAGATCAACGGCATGCTCGACGGCGGCGTCGATCTGCTGCTGGTCGAGACCATCTTCGACACGCTGAACGCCAAGGCGGCGCTTTACGCCATTGCCGAGATCACGGAAGAACGCGGCATCGACATGCCGGTGATGGTGTCGGGCACCATCACCGACAAGTCCGGCCGCCTGCTATCCGGCCAGCTGCCGGAAGCGTTCTGGCATTCGGTACAGCACGCCAAGCCCGTCACCATCGGCTTCAACTGCGCGCTCGGTGCGGAAGATCTGCGCGCGCATATCGCCGATATCGGCCGCGTCGCCGACACGCTCGTTTGTGCTTATCCCAATGCCGGCCTGCCCAACGAGTTCGGCCAGTATGACGAGACCCCGGAATACATGGCCCGCCTGGTCGGCGAGTTCGCGCGTGATGGTTTGGTCAACATCGTCGGCGGCTGCTGCGGCACCACGCCGGACCATATCGCTGCGATTGCCGCTGCGGTCGCGCCGCACAAGCCGCGCATCGTGCCGGAGATCGGACCTCGCTTGCGGCTCTCCGGCCTCGAGCCGTTCATCCTGACCGACGCCATTCCTTTCGTGAACGTCGGCGAGCGCACCAACGTCACCGGTTCCGCCCGCTTCCGCAAGCTGGTCACCGCCGGCGACTACACCGCCGCGCTGCAGGTCGCGCGCGACCAGGTCGAGAACGGCGCGCAGATCATCGACGTCAACATGGACGAGGGTCTCCTGGACTCGGAAGCCGCGATGGTGACCTTCCTCAACCTCGTCGCCGCCGAGCCCGACATCGCCCGCGTCCCCGTCATGGTCGACAGCTCGAAATTCTCTGTGATCGAGGCCGGCCTGAAATGCGTGCAGGGCAAGCCGGTCGTCAACTCGATCTCGATGAAGGAAGGCGAGGACAAATTCATTCACGAGGCCAGGATCGCCCGCCGTCACGGCGCGGCCGTCGTGGTGATGGCGTTCGACGAGGTCGGCCAGGCCGACACGTTCGCCCGCAAGACCGAGATCTGCAAGCGCGCCTACGACATCCTGGTGAACCGCGTCGGCTTCCCGCCGGAAGACATCATCTTCGATCCGAATATTTTCGCGATCGCGACCGGCATCGAGGAGCACAACAATTACGGGGTCGACTTCATCGAGGCGACGCGCTGGATCCGCAAGAACCTGCCGGGCGCGCACATTTCTGGCGGCGTGTCCAATCTGTCGTTCTCGTTCCGCGGCAACGAGCCGGTGCGCGAGGCGATGCACTCGGTGTTCCTGTATCACGCCATTAAGGCCGGCATGGACATGGGCATCGTCAATGCCGGGCAGATGATCGTCTATGACGACATCGATCCGGAATTGCGCCAGGTCTGCGAAGACGTCATTCTCAACCGCGACCCCGGTGCGTCCGAGCGTCTGCTGGCGCTCGCGGAACGATTCCGCGGCAACAAGACCCAGACCAAGGAAGCCGATCTCGCTTGGCGCGAATGGCCGGTGGCGAAGCGGCTGTCGCATTCGCTGGTGCACGGCATCACCGAGTTCATCGAGCAGGATACCGAAGAGGCCCGCAAGGCTTCGAAGCGCCCGCTCGACGTGATCGAGGGACCGTTGATGGCCGGCATGAACGTGGTCGGCGATCTCTTCGGTGACGGCAAGATGTTCCTGCCGCAGGTGGTGAAGTCGGCCCGCGTGATGAAGCAGGCCGTCGCCTGGCTGATGCCGTTCATGGAAGAGGAGAAGGCGCGCAATCTCGCCAACGGCATCGGCACGGAAGGCTCCTCGTCCGCCGGCAAGATCGTGCTCGCGACCGTCAAGGGCGACGTCCACGACATCGGCAAGAACATCGTCGGCATCGTGCTCCAGTGCAACAATTACGAGGTCATCGACCTCGGCGTGATGGTGCCGGCGGCCAAGATCGTCGAGACCGTGAAGGCGGAGAAGGCCGACATCGTCGGGCTGTCAGGCCTGATCACGCCATCGCTCGACGAGATGGCGTTCTTCGCCGGCGAATTGCAGCGCGAAGGCCTCAAGCTGCCGCTGTTGATCGGCGGCGCGACGACGAGCCGCGTGCATACGGCCGTGAAGATCGACCCGAGCTATCGCGCCGGCCCCGTGGTGCATGTCAACGACGCCAGCCGCGCGGTTGGTGTTGCGTCTGCTCTGCTGTCGCCCGAGAGGCGCGAGGCCTACGCCGCCGAAGTCCGCGCCGAATACGCAAAGATCTCGGATGCGCATATGCGCGCCCAGGCCGACAAGAAGCGGCTGAAGCTGGCGACCGCCCGCGCCAACCGCGTGCCGGTCGACTTTGCCGCGAACAAGCCGGTGAAGCCGACCTTCCTCGGCACCAGGAGCTTTGACGACTACGATCTCGCCGAGCTCGTGCCCTATATTGACTGGACGCCGTTCTTCCAGACCTGGGAGCTCGCCGGGCGCTTCCCCGCCATCCTCGACGATGCCAAGGTCGGCGAGGTCGCGCGCTCGCTCTACGACGACGCGCGCAAGATGCTCGACCTGATCGTCGAGGAAAAATGGTTCCGGGCGCGGGCCACCGTCGGCTTCTGGCCGGCGAACGCCGAGGGCGACGACATCGTGCTCTATGCCGACGAGAGCCGGACCAGGACGATCGCGACGCTGCACACGCTGCGCCAGCAGCTCGAGAAGCGCGAGGGCCGTTTCAACGCCGCGCTGTCCGACTTCGTCGCGCCTGCCACCACCGGCGTGCCCGATTATGTCGGCGGCTTCGTCGTCACCGCCGGCATCGGCGAGGATGTGGTGGCCGATCGATTCAAGATGGCCAATGACGACTACTCCTCGATCCTGTGCAAGGCGCTGGCCGACCGCCTTGCGGAGGCCTTCGCCGAGCGCATGCATGCCCGCGTCCGCCGCGAGTTCTGGGCCTATGCGCCGGACGAGGCGCTCTCGACCGACGAGTTGATCCTAGAAAAGTACCAGGGCATCCGTCCCGCCCCCGGCTATCCCGCGCAGCCCGATCACACCGAGAAGGCCACGCTGTTCGAACTGCTCGACGCCGAGAAAACCGCAGGCGTGAAGCTGACCGAGAGCTTTGCGATGTGGCCGGGCTCTTCCGTGTCGGGGCTCTATCTCGCCAGTCCCGAGAGCTATTATTTCGGCGTCGGCAAGATCGAGCGCGACCAGGTCGAGGATTATGCCGCGCGCAAGGGCATGAGCGTCGCCGAGGCCGAGCGCTGGCTCGCGCCGATCCTGAACTACATCCCGGTGCGAGAGGGCGCGAGCGACAAGGCGGCATTCGCGGCAACGCCTGCGAACGACGAGACGTCGAAGGAGCTTGCCTCGCATCCGCCGGGCTGCATCTGCGCGGTGCATTTGGTCTGGCAGAAGAAGCGCGCGGGCGCGGGTTAGGCGCCTCCAAACAAAAAGCGAAAATCAACCCCATGCACAGTAGACATGAGGTTGAAAAGGCTCAATCATTTTCGGTCTTGCCGAAATGGCTTGCGGCGTCGGGCAAAACACCTGTATGAATGCATGATCGCCGACCGCGCCCGTTTGACACTCGCTGCCTCGTCCGTCGCGATCATGGGCGCGTGCCACACGTTCGGTGTCGTCCGTTCGGTGTCGTCCTGGCGAAGGCCAAGACCCATACCGCGTGATTCATCGATGACGATCGCTGGCAATACCGAACGACCAATCTTCGCCAAGTGACCCGGTGGGGGTAATGGGTCCCGGCTTTCGCCAGGACGACGGTGCAGCAAATGCTCAACCTGTACCGGAACGACGCAACACATCGAACAGCTGCAGATGCGCCCTCGCAAGAATCGGACGCGTGTGAACTCGTTCACTTGTCCGCTCAACCTTGGTTCGCTACTCTCTCGGCCTACTACCTTCAACCGACGATTTGCTTGGGATCGAACATATGAAGCAGTTCATTGCACCGTTCGTCGCCGCGATCGCTCTCGTCGTGCTGCCCACGATTGCCGCGGCGGACTGTCCGAAAGGCTATGTGCCATGCGGCGAGAAAAATCAGTTGTGCTGCCCGGGAAAGTAGCAAGCCGCAAATGGCTTTGGCTCGGTAGCGGGGTCTTTGTCGCGATCGGCCTCGTGATGGTCGCGGTCTTTGTCGGCTTCCCGCGAAAGAAGCAAACCATCACGGCCATCCTCTCCGAGACCGGATATTTCGAGGTGGTGCCGCCAAGCACGTTCGGCGGCCCCGGCACGATCAACACGATCGAGTATCTCAGCAACGGCCGGCTGGAGCTGCATCCGACTTGCGAGGTCGATCCAACGCTGCTGACCGGCAAGATCCAGAAATCGCGGACCGTCGACCGGGACCTGAAGCAGTCGCTTGAGAAAAAGCTCGACGTGTCGGCCCAGGTCAGGGACAAGCTGTCGGCTGTCGCCGGAATGCAGCAGGTCGAGGCCGTCAACCTCAAGCTCGAGAACGCCAACATTCTGCTGATATCGGACGAGTCGCTGATCTCTGCCCGCAACGCCTTGCTCAAGGCCGAGTGTGAGGACGCGGTCACCCAGAACGTTTCGAGCGGCGCCGTCGTGTGCCAGACGCGGTCCGTGCTGGAGGCCGACGTCGTCTACGAGATCAAATATCAGAATACGATTTCGATGGAGGAGCGGGCCAAACTGACATCCGAGATCGCGACGAAGCTCGATCTTGACGTCCATGAGGGGGCGAACGACAAGGTCTCCGGCTCCCAATTGTTCTTTGGCATCAGACTGTCGCCAAATCCGATCGTGATGCACTCTGCCTCGGGCGAGATCAAGCCCTGCACGAGGAGATAAAATCCGCGCCGTCCCCCTGCCATGAACGCAACGCGCGCTGGCTGCGACCAATGGCGGTCGCCGCCGAAGCGCAGGGGAATCGGATGCTGAACGCCCAACAATTGATGTGGACCCAGATTGCCGCCGGCGTCGCCGTGCTGCTGTTTGGATTGACGCTGTTCAATCTGGTCCGCATGTGGGGCCGGATGGTCGCGGTGCGGAGCTGGGACAGAGTGGAGGGCATCATCACGGTTTCCCGGGTTGACCAGCCGGCGGCACACGGCTCGGACGATCGGAATGACGCCAAGCCCATCATCCGCTATCGCTATCAGGCCGGCGGCCAGGAGCTGGAAGGCGACAAGGTCTTTGTCGGCGGCACCGTCATCACGACAAGGGTCCTGGCCGCAAAACTGACCGGACGATATCCGGTCGGTGCCCATGTCGACGTCCATGTCGATCCGAAGCAACCGACCGAGGCGCTGCTGGAGCCCGCCGCCGCGCAGAACGTCGCGGCACTGGTGGCGTTCACAATGGTGTTCGGCATCATCGCCGCCACCCTGACCGTGCATTCGTTCGCAGGCCACGTGCTCTACGCCGACAAGGGCGTCCCGCTATTCGCGTTCGCGGTGCCGATCATCGTGCTCGTGGGCGGGGTGTTCCTCGCCGCCGATTATGTCCGGACGCGCCGGCTGGCGAGCGCCAGCCTGCGCTGGCCGACCGCGTCGGGCAGGGTCATCCATTGCGACGTGATCGAGGAAATCGTCGAAGAGAAGACCGAGCACGACAATCGACCGACGACGTCAAAGCTCGTCCCCCGCTATCAGGTCGACCTGCGCTACGCCTACAGGGTCGGCAAGCGCGACTTCATCGGCACCGAAGTCGATTGGAACGGCACCATGATCTCCGGCCTGCGCGAGGTCGCCGAAGAGGGCGCGGCGAAATACCGGCCCGGGAAGAGCGTTAAGGTCTATTACGATCCGGACCGGCCGGGGCAGGCCGTGCTGGAGCCCGCAAGCCGGAAAGGCGCGCTGGGGCCGCTGATCGGTGCCGCGGTCTGCGCGGTCGTCGGCGGCCTGTTCCTGATGATCCTGATCAAGGTCGGGTTCGCGTAGCGGCGCCGCGACGCGTCGTCTGTCGATCGAGTGCAAAGGCGGCGCCACACTCTCCGTCATTGCGAGCAAAGCGAAGCAATCCAGACTCTCTCAGCTGTCGACAGACTGGATTGCTTCGTCGCTTCGCTCCTCGCATGACGAGCTTGGGGCGCAAGCTTTCCATTCGGTCGGCGCCGCCGCCCGCATGCAAGCGGATTCACCCTTTCGGCGGTGCCAGCGGTTGCACGATCTCCCGGAACGGCGCCAGCGCCTCGCAAGCGTCGGCGTGCGCCGACAGCGCCGGATAGCGCGACGGTTCGAACAGAAGCGGGTGCGCCTCGCGGGTGAAGCGGACGACGCAGGCCACCGCGATGTCGGCGTGACCGATGCGATCACCCAACCAGTACGGCGTGCCCACCTTGGCGCGCTCGGCCTCCAGCGCTTTCAGCACGTCCGCGATCTGCGCCTGGCAACGCTCGACCCACAGCGCAAGCTGCTCCTTCCGCAACACGCGCTCGTAGAGCAGACTGACCGCCTTGTCACCGAGGCCGGAAGCGAGCGCGCAGATCCGCAAATGGCGCCGGCGCTCGGCGCCGGAGCGCGGCAGCATCGCCTTCTCCGGCCCTACCAATTCGTCGAGATAGTCCAGGATGACCGTGCTCTCGATCAGCGCCTCGCCGTCGTCGAGCACCAGCGTCGGCACGCGTCGCAGCGGATTATAGGGCGCGATCTTGTCGGCGTCGCCGAAGGTCGACCACGGCCGGTGCTCGAAGGCGAGCCCGTAAAGCCGCAGCGCGATCGCGACGCGGCGGACGAAGGGGGAATCATATTGGCCGATCAGGAACATGGTTATGCGCTCTTCTGGCTTTGGACGAGGCAGGGCCGATCAGTTTCCACGGCAAGGCCGCAGTAGCGCAAGCAAAATCATGGAAGTGGAGCATTGCGCCGGATGCAACGGCGCCGCGACAGCGTCTCCCGGATGCGCTATCAAGGACGGCATCATGACAGCAACAATGGACATTAATCGGGAGCGGATCGCGGTGACCGAGGCCGTCATCCGCCCGCACATCCGGCGCACGCCACTCCTCCAGGCCGATCTCGCCGATTTTGGCCTGCCGGCTTCACCCGTCATTTTCAAGCTCGAGATGCTGCAGCATTCCGGATCGTTCAAGGCGCGCGGCGCCTTCGCCAACCTGCTGTTGCGCCAGTTGCCGGAGGCCGGTGTCGTCGCCGCATCGGGCGGCAATCACGGCGCGGCGGTGGCTTATGCGGCGCAGCGGCTCGGCGTTCCCGTCACGATCTTCGTGCCCGACATCACCTCGCCGGCCAAGGCCGAGCGCATCAAAGGCTATGGCGCGAAACTCGTGATTGCGGGCAGCCGTTATGCCGACGCGCTCGCCGCAAGCGAAACCCACGTCGCGCAGACCGGCGCCATGGCCGTGCATGCCTACGACCAGGTCGAGACCTTGCTCGGCCAGGGCAGCGTCGGCATGGAGCTGGAGCAGGATGCAGCGGGCATCGACACGGTGCTGGTGGCAGTCGGCGGCGGCGGCCTGATCGGTGGTATGGCAGCCTGGAGTGCCGGCAGGACGCGCATCGTCGCGGTCGAGCCGGAGCAATCGCCAACGCTTCACGCCGCCTTCGCGGCGGGCGCGCCGATCGATGCGCCCGCGGGTGGCATCGCCGCCGATAGTCTCGCCCCGCGACGTGTCGGACAATTGATGTTTCCGATTGCGCGGGCCCACGTCGAAAAGGTCGTGCTGGTCACCGACGATGCGATCAGGCAGGCGCAGGCGGCATTGTGGTCGAGCCTGCGCCTGGTGGCCGAGCCTGGTGGCGCGGCCGCATTTGCCGCCTTGCTCTCCGGTCGCTATCGTCCCTCACCCGGCGAGCGGGTCGCGGTGCTGATCTGCGGCGCCAACACCACGGCAGTCAATTTCAACAGCTAGCGAGCTTCGCGGTGCCGGCGCTCCGTCATTGCGAGCGCAGCGAAGCATCCAGTATCTTTCCACGGAAACAGTCTGGATTGCTTCGTCGCAAGGGCTCCTCGCAATGACGGTGGGGAGGCAGCTGCGCACTAGCCGATGATCGGCACATGCTTCGCCGCCGTTCGCGGAGCGGCGCCATCGAGGCGCGGATCGTCGGCAATCTCGATCTGGCGGCGGAACGGGCGGAAGCCGGAGCGCTGGTAGAATGCAACGGCGGACGGATGATCGAAGGTGCAGGTGTGCACCCAGACGCGGGACAGGTCGCGTGACCACGCGATTTCAAGTGCACGGTTCATCATAAAGCGGGCGGCACCGCTCCCGATCAGTTTTGCGGTGACACCGAAATACACGAGCTCGCACTGGCCGGCTTCGCGAAAGTCCAGCTCCAGCAGGCCTTCATCGCGGCCGTCCAAGACAAGCGCATAGACCTCGACGCCCGGTGCGTGGATGATTGCGGCGAGCTCGGCGTCGTGCATGCGCGTCCGCGAAAACCACAACCACTCCTCGCCGACGCGGCGATGGAGGTCGCGATACCAATGAAGCGCGTGGGTATCGACCTTGCGCAGGATCCAGGCGCCGGGCGAATCGTCACGGCGCGGAGGGGGCGTGGTCATCTCGAGATGGGTGACGACGGCAGCGATCTTGCCGGGGGAAATGTCGGAATAACCGTCGGGGAGGATCATTGCGTTCCTGTAGCGCGGAGTGCGACTTACGCATTCTATGTCGTCCCGGCGAAGGCCGGGACCCATAACCACAGGGAGTGGTTTGGCGAAGATTGGTCGTTCGGGATTGGCACTAGCCGCAATCGATAGACCTCGCGGTATGGGTCCCGGCCCCCCGTGCGCAATTGCGCACTAGGCCGGGACGACTAAGCTACCCCTCGCCCTCATCGCTCGCGAGCACGCCCTTCACCGCCCTCGCCCAGCCCGCCAGCTTCCGCTCGCGCGTCGCCTGGCTCATGTTCGGCTTGAAGCGGTGCTCGAGGCGCCAGTTGTCGGCGAACTTGGTCGGTTCGGGATAGACGCCGGCCTGGAGGCCGGCGAGATAGGCGGCGCCCAGTGCCGTCGTCTCCTGGATCACGGGGCGATCGACCGGCGCGTCGAGCAGGTCGGCGAGGCGCTGCATGGTCCAGTCGGACGCGGTCATGCCGCCGTCGACGCGGAGCACGACGCTGGCCACCTCCGAGCTCGGCCAGTCGGCGCGCATCGCGGCCCAGAGATCAAACGTCTGGTAGCAGACGCTTTCGAGCGCGGCGTGGGCAAGCTCGGCCGGGCCGGTGTTGCGGGTGAGGCCGAACAGCGCGCCGCGCACGCGCGGATTCCAGTACGGCGCGCCCATGCCGACGAAGGCCGGGACGAGATAGACGCTCTGCATGGAGTCCGACTGATCGGCAAGAGGTCCGGTCTCGGCCGCGTGCTTGATGATGCCGAGGCCGTCGCGCAGCCACTGCACCGCGGAGCCCGCGACGAAGATCGAGCCTTCGAGCGCGTAGGTGCGTTTGCCACCGAGCTGGTAGGCGATGGTGGTGAGCAGCTTGTTCTTCGAAGCCACGGGCGTAGTGCCGGTGTTGAGCAGGGCGAAGCAGCCGGTGCCGTAAGTCGACTTCATCATGCCCGGACGGAAGCAGGCCTGGCCGATGGTCGCGGCCTGCTGGTCGCCGGCGATGCCGGAGATCGCAATCGCGCCGCCGAACAGGTCCGGCGTGCTCTCGCCGAAACGGGCGGAGGAATCCTTCACCTCGGGCAGCATCGAGCGCGGCACCCCGATGATCTCCAAGAGCTCGTCGTCCCACTGGCCGGTGTGGATGTTGAACAGCAGCGTGCGCGAGGCGTTGGTGGCGTCGGTGGCATGCACCTTGCCGCCGGTGAGGCGCCACAGCAGATAGCAATCGACGGTGCCGAACATCAATTCGCCGCGCGCGGCACGCGCACGCGCGCCGGGGACGTGGTCGAGAATCCAGGCGACCTTGGTGCCGGAGAAATAGGGATCGATGATCAGGCCGGTCTTCTGCGAGATCACCGGCTCGCGGCCGTCAGCTTTCAGTTTCGCGCAGATGTCGGCGGTGCGGCGGTCCTGCCAGACGATGGCGCGATGCACGGCCTGCCCGGTGGCGCGGTCCCACACCACGGTGGTCTCGCGCTGGTTGGTGATGCCGATCGCGGCAATGTCCTTTGCGCTGATGCCGGCCTGCGCGATCGCGTCGCGGCAGACCGTCACGGTCGAGATCCAGATGTCCTCCGGCTCGTGCTCGACCCAGCCCGAGGCGGGGAAATGCTGCGGAAACTCGGCCTGCGCCTTCGCGGCAATGGAAATGTCGCCGCGAAACACGATCGCGCGCGAGGAGGTGGTGCCCTGGTCGATGGCGAGGACGAAAGACATGGCGGCGAACCTTGATGTTTTCTTTGGCGTTGTCTTTGACGTTGTCCCGTGAGGGGATCATTGTGTCGGCCCAAAAAGGAGCGGATTGGAGGCGGAAGGTCAAGCCCACCGCGCTCGTCGGGCCAAGCGGCGCGTGCGGAGGGGCTAGGACAGAGAATGCGAAAATGCTACATGCCGGGCGGGCAAATGGGGCGGCATGACCTTCACGTCTTTTCAGTTCGGCATCTTCGTCGCGATCGTGTTCGGCGTCTATTACCTGCCTTCACTGCGCGGTTTCCAGGTCCCGCTGCTCGTCCTCGCAAGCGTGTTCTTCTATGGCTTCGGTCAGCCCGAGCTGCTGCCGCTGCTGCTCGTCGCGGTCCTCGGCACCTATCTCTGCCTCGTGCTTGCGTTTGATAACCGAACTTTCTGGATGCCGGCCGGCATCGTTTTCAATCTCGGCCTGCTGGCGTTCTTCAAATACAAGTTCCTGTTCGTTGACGCCGCCGCGGCCCATCTCACCAGCGTCGGGCCGATCGACTTCCTGCTGCGGCTGCCGCTGCCGATCGGCATCTCGTTCTTCGCGTTCCACAACATCAGCCTGTTGGTCGACCTGACGCGCGAGAAACGCACCGTCCGCTTGCGCGAGGTGTTCCTCTACATCATCTTCTTCCCGCAGCTCGTGTCCGGCCCGATCACGCGCGCGGCCCAGTTCATGCCGCAGATCATTCCCAAGCGGCTTGGTGACGTCGCCTTCGTCGAGGCCGCGAAGTGGATCCTGGTCGGCTATTTTTTCAAGCTGTATGTGGCGAACAATCTCAACGAGATGACGTCCTACATGGACTTCCCGCTCTACGAGACGCTGCGCACGCAGGATCGCTGGCTGCTGGTGTTTCTCTACAGCTACCAGATCTACGCCGATTTCTTCGGCTACTCGGCGATTGCGCTCGGCCTCGGCCTGCTGTTCGGCTATCGCCTGCCCGTGAACTTCAACCTGCCCTACATCTCGACCTCATTCTCTGAGTTCTGGACGCGTTGGCACATCTCGTTGTCGAGCTGGCTCAGGACCTATTTGTACATTCCGCTCGGCGGCAACCGTCATGGACCGGGACGAACCTGTCTCAACCTGATGATCGTGATGACGCTTGGCGGACTCTGGCATGGTGCCAGCCTGAGCTACGCTCTGTGGGGCATGGCGCACGGGATCTTGCTCGTGATCGAACGACCGTTCCTGAAACTCATGGGCGATGGAAGCCCCGCGGTGCGGGTGATCCGGATGGGCATCGTCTTCTTCTGCGTCACGATGCTCTGGATCTTCTTCAAGCTGCCGAACTTCGACCACGCGCTCAGCTATCTCAAGGGAATGTTCATGGCGACGGACGCGCCCAATCCGCCAAAACTGTTCACCAATCTGGCTTTGCTCTATGCCTTGCCTGTTATCATCCAGCATGCGGGCATCGGCGCGCTGATCGAAGGCCGGTTGCGGCGATGGGAGCCCTATCTCTATGGCGCGCTCGCAGCGCTTGCCTGTCTCGAAGCGGGGCCCGACAGCACTTTCATCTACTTCCAGTTCTGACATGCCGCAGGATGTGACGCTTTCATGGCTGGTCAAGTGCGCTGCTGCTGCAACCGCGCTGCTGCTGGCCTGCGCCTTCACCACGGCGCGCTTCGGCTCGGCCCTGCAGCAGCCGGCGGTCACGACCCGCGGCGGCAGCCTCGTCAGCCTGAACCGCTATGTGCAGGATCCCACGCCTGAAGTCGTGCTGGTCGGCAGTTCGGTCGCCTGGCGTCTCAAGGAGGAGTATTTCTCGCCGCCGCGCGTCCGCAATCTTTCGTTGGCGGGCGGCTCGCCGGTGACAGGTCTCGAGATCGTCGCGAACCGGCCGAACCCGCCGAAGATTGTGCTGATCGAGACGAATGTCCTGACGCGCGAGTCGGACAGCGCGCTGATCGAGAAATTTTCCGGCGGCGCGCGCACGGAAGCGCTGCTGTTGCGCCCGGTGCGAACAGCGATCGCGGGCTATGAGACGTGGAAACACGGTGAACCTGATCCCGCCCGGGCGCGCGCCGAGCGGGATCGCCTGCTCAGCCAGCCGCCGGGCACGTTCGACAACAAGGTCTATCTCGACCGTGCGCTGGAGCAGATGAACGAAGCTGACCCGACCGTGCCGGTACGCGCGAATGTGGTTCGCATCAGGCAGCTCATTGACGAGCTCCAGCGGCGCGGCACCCGCGCGTTTCTGATCCATGTTCCCTTTGCGCCGGAAATCGAAGGCTCCCGCATGGTCCGGATCACCAACGAGATCGTCGACGAAGCTTTCCCGGATCGCGCGCTTTGGCTGCCGATCGATCCGCCGCGACGCGAGCTGCGTTGGGACGACGGCGTGCACCTCGACGAACGTTCGGCCCTGATCGTCGTACGCGCCATCGAAAGCGCCATCGAACGCACCTTGGCCGAGCGCCGCCCGTAGCAGAGGACCGGCGACTACGGCGCCGCCGTCGTCACGCCGCCGTCGATGACGATGGTCTGTCCGGTCATGAAGCTCGACGCATCGGAGGCGAGGTAGGCGACTGCGCCTGCGATTTCGTCGGGCTCGCCGATGCGGCGGAGCGGGGTGGTGGCGGTGCGGCGTTTCAGATTCGCTTCGTCTTCCCACAGCGCACGGGCGAAATCGGTCTTGACGAGGCCGGGCGCGATGCAATTGACGCGGACGCCTTTCGGGCCCCATTCGCCGGCGAGCGAACGGCACAATGCGAAGTCGGCGGCTTTCGAAATGCCGTAGGCGCCTATCACGGTCGAGCCGCGCAGGCCGCCGATCGAGGAGATGATGACGACGGAGCCGTTGCCGCGCTCGGCCATTTGCGGGATCGCCAGCGCGGAGAGCCAGATGTTGCTCTTGACGTTGCTGCCCATGATCTTGTCGAAGGCCTCGTCGGTGATGTCGAGCAGCGGGCCGTAATACGGGTTCACCGCGGCGTTGCAGACGAGGATGTCGATCTTGCCATAGTGCTTGGTCGCACCCGCGATCAGCGCCTCGACCTCTTGCTTGCGCGCGATGTTGCAGGGGATGACGGCGGCCTCGCCACCGGCCGCCTTGATGCCGTCGGCGACCTCCTGGCAGGCGTCCGCCTTGCGCGAGGAGACCACCACTTTGGCGCCGAGCTTTGCGAGCAGTTCGGCGGAGGAGCGGCCGATGCCGCGGCTGGAGCCGGTGACCACGGCGACCTTGCCGGTGAGATCGAACGGGGTGTTTTTCATTGTTGTTGCTCCCTCTTCTGATTCAGCTCGCTTGCTTCATCGTCATGGCCGGGCTTGTCCCGGCCATCCACGCCTTTGTCTCGCCGCCAAGCCGTGGATGCCCGGGACAAGCCCGGGCATGACGATCTTTATGCGGCTGCCGCCTCGCGATCCGGCACTAGATCAACCCGCCACCGTCCGCCACGCGGCGCTGGTGGTAGTCGGTGTCGCCGAACGAGTTCTCGATCATGGTCAGGCGCTTGAAGTAATGGCCGATCTTCGCCTCCATGGTCATGCCGATGCCGCCGTGGAGCTGGATCGCCTGCTGTCCCACGAACTTTAGCGACTTGCCGATCTGCACCTTGGCCGCGGCAACGGCGTTGCTGCGCTCCTTGGCGTCCTCGAAATCGGCAGCCATGGTCGCGAACATCGACATCGATCGCGCCTGCTCGGCGGCGACGAACATGTCGGAGGCGCGGTGCTGCAGCGACTGGAACGAGCCGATCGCGACACCGAACTGCTTGCGCGTCTTGATGTACTCGACCGTGGTCTTCAGCGACTCGTCCATCAGGCCGACCGCTTCGGCGCAGAGCGCGATGCGGGCTTCGTCGACCACACGCTCGATCAGCGCGAGCGAATCGTCGGGATTGCCGAGCGCCGCATCGGCACCGACCTCGACACCGGTGAAGGTGATGTCGGCGGCGTGCAGGCCGTCCTGGGTCGGGTACGACTTCTTGGCGACGCCCTTGGCATCGGCCGGCACCAGGAACACGCCGATGCCGCTCTTGTCGCGGCGCTCGCCCTTGGTGCGCGCGGTCACGATGAGGGTGTCTGCGTTCTCGCCGTTGAGCACGACGAACTTCTCGCCGTCGATGACCCAACCGTCGCCCTTCTTCTTCGCCGTCGTCGTGACGTCGAAGAGATCGTAGCGCGAGTTCTTCTCGAGCTGGGCAAAGGCGAGCGTCTTGCTGCCGTCGACGATGCCGGGCACATGCGCGGCCTTCTGCGCATCGCTGCCCGCATGGCGCAGGAAGCCGCCGCCGATCACGACGGTGGCGAGATAAGGCTCGAGCACCAGCGCCTTGCCGAGCGCTTCCATCACGATCATGGTCTCGACGCCGCCGCCGCCGAAGCCGCCATCGGCCTCCGCGAAGGGCAGACCGAGCAGGCCTTGCTCGGCGAGCTTGCCCCACACGGTTTTGCTCCAGCCGCCCTTCTCCTTCATGTACTTCTTGCGACTCTCGAAATCGTAGGAATCGGTCAAGAGGCCGTCGATGCTTTCCTTGAGAAGCCGTTGCTCCTCGTTCAGATCAAAATCCATGTTCTTTGCTCTCCGGTATCGATTTCGTCATGCCCGGCCTTGTGCCGGGCATCCACGTTCGTCGCAGCGCTAGGCGTGGATGGCCGGGTCAAGCCCGGCCATGACGGTGAGTGCGTGTTGATAGTGTAGGATCACAGCCCCAGCACCGCCTTGGCGATGATGTTGCGCTGGATCTCGTTGGAGCCGCCGTAGATCGAGACCTTGCGGTTGTTGAAGTAGCTCGGCGCGATCTGGGCGGTCCAGTCCATGGCTTCGTTCGAGCCGTCGTCGCCGTGCACGTCATAGGGTGCTGCGAACGGGCCGATCACTTCCATCAGCAGCTCGGTGGTGGTCTGCTGGATCTCGGAGCCCTTGATCTTCAGCACCGAGGAAGCCGGATTGGGCTTGCCCTTGCCGTGTTTGCCTTCGTCGGCGACGACGCGGAGCTGCGTGAGCTCGAGCGCCTTGAGCTCGATCTCGCAGGCCGCCAGCTTGTCGCGGAAGGCCGCGTCCTGAATGATCGGCTTGCCGCCGGATTCGACCTTGGAGGCGAGATCGCGGATGCGGCGCAGCCGCTCCTTGGAGACGCCGACGCGGGCGATGCCGGTGCGCTCATTGCCGAGCAGGAATTTCGCGTAGTCCCAGCCCTTGTTCTCCTCGCCGATCAGGTTCTCGATGGGCACCTCGACGTCGTCGAAGAAGACCTCGTTGACCTCGACGCCCCCGTCGATGGTCTGGATCGGACGCACGGTGACGCCCTTGGACTTCATCGAGAACACGATGAAGGAGATGCCCATCTGCTTCTTGGCGGTCGCATCGGTGCGGCACAGGCAGAAGATCATGTCGGCGTGCTGGGCGAGCGTCGTCCAGGTCTTCTGGCCGTTGATGATCCACTTGTCGCCCTTGCGCTCGGCCTTGGTCTTCAGCGAGGCGAGGTCGGAGCCGGAGCCGGGCTCGGAGAAGCCCTGGCACCACCAATCGTCGACATTGGCGATGCGGGGCAGATATTGCTTCTTCTGCTCTTCATTGCCGAAGGTGTAGATGACAGGACCGACCATGCTGACGCCGAAGGCGAGCGGCTGCGGCGCCGGATAGGACTGCAGCTCCTCGTTGAAGATGTAGTGCTGCACGGAGGTCCAGCCGGTGCCACCATATTGCTTGGGCCAGTGGCTGACGCCCCACCCCTTCTTGTTGAGGATGCGCCACCACGTCACCATCTCGTCCTTCGAGAGGTGGCGGCCCTCGACCAGCTTGCGCCGCGTATCCGGCGGCACGTTGTCGCGGAAGAATGACCGCACTTGCTCGCGAAACGCCTGCTCTTCTTTCGTGAATGCGAGATCCATCGGATCCTCCTGTTTCCTCGTCGTCCTGGCGAAAGCCAGGACCCATTACCACCCGCCTTCGTTGTGCGAAGGCAACTGCTGTCTGAGCACCACACTCCGGCTGCGGAGTATGGGTCCCGGCTTTCGCCGGGACGACGCAACTACTGCAACACCTCAAAAAGCCCCGCCGCGCCCATGCCGCCGCCGACGCACATGGTGACGACCGCGTACTTCGCCTTGCGGCGGCGGCCTTCGATAAGAGCGTGGCCGGTGAGGCGCGCGCCCGACATGCCGTAGGGATGGCCGACCGCAATCGCGCCGCCGTCGACGTTGATCTTGTCGGGGTCGATGCCGAGCTTGTCGCGGCAATACAGCACCTGCACCGCGAAGGCTTCGTTCAGCTCCCACAGGCCGATATCGTCGACGGTGAGGCCATGACGCTTGAGCAGGCGCGGCACGGCGAACACCGGGCCGATGCCCATCTCGTCCGGCTCGCAGCCGGCGGAGACGAAGCCGCGGAAGATGCCGAGCGGGTTCAGCCCGCGCTTGGCCGCTTCCTTGTCGCTCATGATCACGCTTGCGCTGGCCCCGTCCGAAAGCTGGCTGGCATTGCCGGCGGTGACCGAAAATCCCTCGCCGCGCACGGCCTTGAGGCCGGCAAGACCTTCAGCGGTGGTCTCGGGGCGCGGGCCCTCGTCCTGAGAGAGCGTGACGTCCTTGAACGAGACTGCACCGGTCGCCTTGTCGGTCACCGCCATTTTGGTGGTGATCGGTGCGAGCTCGTCCTTGAACTTGCCGCCCTGCTGGGCCGCGGCCGTGCGGCGCTGGCTTTCCAGCGAATATTCGTCCTGCTTCTCGCGCGAGATGCCGTAGCGCTTGGCGACGATTTCGGCGGTGTCGATCATGGGCATGTAGACCTCGCCCTTGATCTCGAGCAGCGCCGGATCCTGCGCGTGGAAGCCGTTCATCTTGTCGTTCTGCACCAGCGAGATGGACTCTCCGCCGCCGCCGACCGCGATCTCGACGCCGTCGAAGATCACCGAACGCGCGGCGAGTGCGATCGCCTGCAGGCCGGAGGCGCATTGCCGGTCGATGGTGGTGCCGGCAACGGTGACGGGGAGACCAGCACGGAGCAGCGCCTTGCGCGCGATGTTGCCGCCGGTCGCGCCCTGCTGCAGCGCTGCGCCCATCACCACGTCCTCGACCTCCTTGGGGTCGATCTTGGCGCGCGCGACGGCCTCGCCGATGGCGTGGCCGAGCAGGGTTGCGCCCTCGGTGGCGTTGAGCGCGCCGCGATAGGCCTTCCCGATCGGGGTGCGGGCTGTGGAAACGATGACGGCGTCGGTCAAGAGCGATCTCCTGATGCAAGTCGGGTGGCAAGTTGGGCGGATTGTGATGGTTTCTGCTGCTGACGCAACTCATGGCGCGACAGCTTTCCGACCGGCGTGCGCGGCAGATCGTCGACGAATTCGACCTCCGCCGGCAATTCGTGCTTGCCGAGCTTGCCGGCGAGCTGCGCGCGCAGCTCGTCAAGCGAGAACGGCTTTGCATCCGGCTTCAGCTTGATGAAGGCTTTGGCGGCCTCCCCGCGGTACTGGTCGGGGATGCCGAGCACGATCACCTCGTGCACGCCTGGTATGGTGTAGATCGCCTGCTCGATCATCTGCGGATAGACGTTGAAGCCGCCGGAGATGATCATGTCCTTCTTGCGGTCGACCAGGAAGAAATAGCCGTCGGTGTCGACATAGCCGATGTCGCCGGTGAGAAAGCGGCCGTCGACAAAGGCCTCGGCCGATCCCTCGGGCTTGTTCCAGTAGCCTTTGGTGACGTTCGGGCCCTTGATGCGGATCTCGCCAACTTCACCCGGCGGCAGCACCTTCGTGGGATCGTCCAGGGCAACGACGTCGAGTTCGATGCCGGGCAGCATCAGTCCGATCGAGCCAGGCTTCTCGGGACCTGTGGGCGGATGGCCGGTGCCAGGCGAACAGGTCTCGGTCATGCCCCAGCCGCTGCGGAGCTTCTTGCCCACCTTGCGCTCGAAGAAATTCGCGATCTCCACGGGCAGCGGCGCGCCCCCGGAGCCGATCGTCGCCAGCGAGGAGAAATCGCGCTTGTCGAGATCGGGAAGGGCTGCGATCGCAATCCACATCGTCGGCACGCCGGGAAAATAAGTCGCGCGCTTGATTTCGATGTCGCGCATCACCGCTTCGACGTCAAAACGCTGATGCAGCGAGATCAGATTGCCACGCCTGAGCGAGGACAGCAGCACGACGGTGAGCGCATAGATGTGGAACAGCGGCAGCACGCAGATCACGCGCTCGACGACGTCGCCGCGCGTCGCGCGCGACGGCTTGCCCCAGACGTCGTAGATCGACACGGCCGAGGTGAGATTGCCATGGGTCAGCATCGCGCCCTTGGGCAGCCCGGTGGTGCCACCGGTATATTGCAGCAGCGCGACGTCGTCCGCCGTCACCGACGGCCACTGTGCCGGCGCGGTAGCGCCCTCGACGAAGGTCTTGAAGGTGACGATGCGGGGATCATTGGGGACCGCGGCCTGCGGCGTGCCGACCTTGCCCCAATTGTCGTCCTCGCAGACGACCAGGCGGTCGATCAGGCCCTTCTCCAGGAATTTCAGCGCGGTCGGCAGCAGTGCCGCGAGGTTGGAGGTGACGAGCAGGCGCGAACCGGAATCGGAGACCTTGTGGGTCAGCGCGATCTCGCCGTCGAGCGGTGATAGATGCGCGACGCGGGCGCCGGCCTTCAGCGCGCCGAAAAAATTGACGGGATGATCGGGCGTGTTGCCGAGGAACAGCGCCACCGAGCTGTTCTTGCTGCAGCCGGCGCGGAGGAATGCAGCCGCCGCACGCTCCGCCATCGCGGCGAGTTCGGTGTAGGTGATCGGACGATCGCGGAATTCCAGCGCGGTGCGCGGGCCGTACTCGGTCGCGGCTTTTGCCAGCAGGTCAGGCAACGAACCCTGGACGATGGTGTCGTCCCAGCGCACGCCCTCGGGATAAAACTGTTCGCCGGGATGGGTCATTAACGATCAATGCTCTGCAAACGTAAAGCGGGCATAGACAGACGGGCTCCCTTCCCCCTTGTGGGGAAGGGTTGGGGAAGGGGGTGCCACGAACTTGGACCTCGCCTGGGGCCACCCCCCTCCCTGACCCTCCCCCACAAGGGGGGAGGGAAAGGAGAGAGCGTTGCCTTGGCAAAGGTGTTCGCAGTCACCGAGCCCAATCCAATCACGCTGCTTTCGAGCCCGCCGCGAGTGACGCGAAGGTCTTGCCTTCTGCCGCCAGCTTCTTCAGCAGTGGCGCGGGCTCGAGGCTGGGGTCGTTGGTCTCCTTGGCATAGTAGGAGAGACGATCGGCGATGTGCTTGAGGCCGACGGTGTCGGCCCAGAACATCGGGCCGCCGCGGTAGATCGGCCAGCCATAGCCATAGAGCCAGACCACGTCGATATCGGACGGGCGCGCGGCAATGCCTTCTTCCAGGATCTTCGCGCCCTCGTTGATCATCGGATACATCATGCGTTCGAGGATCTCGTCGTCGCTGACGATTCGCTTCTTGCGGCCGAGGCGCAGCAGCGTCTCGTCGATCAGCTTCTCGACCTCGGGATCGGGCAGCGCCGCGCGGGAGCCGGCTTCGTATTTGTAATAGCCCTTGCCGGTCTTCTGGCCAAAGCGACCGGCTTCGCAGAGCGCGTCCGCGATCTCCGACTTGATGCCGCGGTCCTTGCGCGAGCGCCAGCCGATGTCGAGGCCGGCGAGGTCGCCCATCGCGAACGGCCCCATCGGCATGCCGAATTTCGTGACCACGGCATCGACCTGCTGCGGCAAGGCGCCTTCGAACAGCAGCTTTTCGGACTGCTTGCCGCGCTGGGCCAGCATGCGGTTGCCGACAAAGCCGTCGCAGACGCCGACCACGGCCGGCACCTTTGCGATCTTGCGCGCGATCGAGACCGCCGTCACAAGGGCATCCGGCGCGGTCTTGTCGGCGCGCACGATCTCGCACAATTTCATGACGTTGGCGGGCGAGAAGAAGTGCATGCCGAGCACGTCCTGCGGGCGTTTGGTCGACTTCGCGATCTCGTCGATGTTCAGGTACGAGGTGTTGGAAGCGAGCACGGCACCCGGCTTGACGTACTGGTCGAGCTTGCCGAACACTTCCTTCTTCACCGCCATGGTCTCGAACACGGCTTCGATGACGAGGTCGGCATCGCCGACGTTCTCGATGCCCACGACGCCGTTGATCAGCGCCATGCGCTTGGCGGGCGCATCCGCCGGGATACCGCCGCGCGCCGCGGTCGCTTCCCAGTTCTTCTGCATGATGCCCATGCCGCGCTTGAGCTGCTCCTCGCCGGTCTCGATCAGGGTGACGGGAACGCCGGCATTGGCAAAGGACATCGCGATGCCGCCGCCCATCGTGCCGGCGCCGAGGATGGCGACGCGGTTCACGGGCCGCGGCTTGGTCCCTTCGGGAACGCCGGCGATCTTGCTGGCCTCGCGCTCGGCGAAGAAGGCATAACGCTGCGCCTTGGACTGATCGCTGGCGACGAGCTTCAGAAAGCCTTCGCGCTCCTTCTTCAGACCTTCGTCGAACGGCAGGTCGATGGCGTAGCCGACCGCGTCGGCCGCCGCGAACGGCGCTTCCAGGCCGCGCGACTTCTTGGTCATGGCGGCAACCGCATTGGTGAAGATCGAGCGGTCGGCCTTGGCCGCCGCGATCTTGGAATCATCGTCGCGCAGACGGCGCAGCGGACGCTTTTCAGCCAGCAGCTTTCGCACGAAGGCTTCGCCTCCGGCGGCCGGGCCCTCGACGATCTCCTCGATCAGACCGTTCTTCAGCGCTTCCGCCGCGCCGATCGGATCACCGCCGACGATCATCTTGACCGCAAGCTCCGGTCCGACCGCGCGCGGAAGGCGCTGGGTGCCGCCGGCGCCCGGCAACAGGCCGAGCTTCACCTCGGGCAGGCCGAGCTTGGCTTCCTTTACTGCAACGCGGAAATGACAGGCGAGCGCGACCTCGAGGCCGCCGCCGAGCGCGGTGCCGTGGATCGCGGCCACGACCGGCTTCGGCGAATTCTCGATCTCGGAAAGCACGTCGTTGAGGGCGGGCGGCTTCGGCGGCTTGCCGAATTCGGTGATGTCGGCGCCCGCGATGAAGGTGCGGCCGGCACAGGTCAGCACGATGCCCTTAATTGCGGGATCGGCGACCGCGGCCTTGATGCACTCCAGAATTCCGCCGCGAACCGCCGCGCTCAGTGCATTCACCGGAGGGCTGTCGACCGTGACGATCCCGACTTCGTCATGACGCTCAAGCTTGACCACTTCGCTCACGGTGTTCCTCCTTGGTGGGGTAACTTTTGTTCAATTTCGCACTGCGGAATTTAATTCCGCATCTTGACGGCAGGGTTATTTTGAAGCACGTGGCTTGTCAACGACTCCGCGCAAGAAGCAGATCAGGGATGAAGCGTACAGGAAAGAAGCCAGCGACCGATCGGAATTTCGTCGTCGCGCTTTCCCGCGGACTAGACGTATTGCGCGCATTCCAGCCCAGCGACGGACTTCTTGGCAATCAGGAAATCGCGGCCCGCACCAATTTGCCCAAACCGACCGTTTCGCGGCTGACCTATACGTTGACCAAGCTCGGCTATCTGACGCCGGTTCCCCGCTTCGAGAAATATCAGCTTGCGCCGGCCGCGATGGCGCTCGGCTACGCCGCGTTGTCCAATCTCGGCGTTCGGCATTTGTCCGAACCATTCCGCGAGGAAATGATGCGCGCCACCGGAGGGGCCGTTGCCGTCGGCGGCCGCGACCGTCACAGCATGATCTATTTCGGGCAAAGCCGCGGCAGCGAGACGGTCGGCGTTCAACTTGACGTCGGCTCCCGCGTGCCGATTGCAACCAGCGCGATGGGCCGCGCCTATTTCTGGGCGCTCGAGGAAAACGATCGGGCGGAACTGTCTCGTGTCTTGCGCGAACATTACGGCAGCCGCTGGCCCAAGATGCGCGACGGGCTGGAACGTTCCGGCGAGACGGTCGCGAAATACGGATTTGCGATTTCGGTCGGCGACTGGCACGACGACATCGGCGCCGCCGGCGTCGCGCTCAGGCTCAACGACGGAACCGGTCCTTACGCATTCAATTGCGGCGCGCCCGCATTCCGCTTCACGGAAGAGCGATTGATCAACGACATTGGACCGCGTCTGCTTGCGATGGTAAGGAACATCGAAGCGGCACTTGGGGGTCTGATGCCGCATTCCAAAAAAGACGTCAGCAAAAAGCTGAAATCAGGAGGGAAAGTTGCGCGTGTGGCCGAGGGGATCAGATAGCCTTTGTCGTCATCGGGAGCGGTTCACATCGCCCCTTCGCTCACCGAACAGAGTGGGCGAGACGAGATGACGCAGGCACAGCTCGCGCAGGGGACATCGCCCCTGCTCGCGGTTCGCGACGTCAGCGTCGTGTTCGGCGGCATCGTCGCGCTCAACGGTGTGTCCTTTGACATGCACAAGGGCCAGATCCTCGGTTTGATCGGCCCCAACGGCGCCGGCAAGACTACGCTCTTCAACTGCCTCTCGCGGCTGTACCAGCCGTCGTCCGGCAACATCCTGATGGAGGGCGCGAGCATCCTGACGCGCCCGCCGCACCGGATCGCTGAGATCGGCATCGGCCGCACCTTCCAGAACGTGGCGCTGTTTCCGAACCTCTCCGTGATGGACAATGTCCGCGTCGGCACCCATGCCCGCACCTCCAGCGACATCATCAGCGACTCGCTGCGTCTGGCCTGGATTCGCCGCAGCGAGAGCGAGGTCAACAAGAAGGTGCACGAGATCCTCGCCTATCTCGACCTCGAGGACGTCGCCCACACCGTCGTGTCCGGCCTGCCGTTCGGCACGCAGAAGCGCGTCGAGCTGGCGCGCGCGCTCGCTGCCGATCCGAAGATCCTGCTGCTCGACGAGCCCGCCGGCGGTCTCAACCACGAGGAAGTCTACGCGCTCGGCGATCTCATCCGCCGTATCCGCGACGACCGCCACATGACCGTGCTCCTGGTCGAGCATCACATGGGTCTCGTGATGTCGATCGCCGACCACGTCGTCGCACTGAATTTCGGCAAGAAGCTCGCGGAAGGCACGCCGGCCCAGGTGCAGGCGGATCCCGAAGTCATCAAGGCCTATCTCGGGAGCAAGGACCAATGACGACGCTGCTCAACGTCAAGGACCTGCGCGCCTATTACGGCCAGGTCCAGGCGCTCCACGGCCTGTCCTTCTCGCTCAGCGAGGGATCGCTGACCACGCTGCTGGGAGCCAACGGCGCCGGCAAGACCACTACGCTGCGCGCGATCTGCAACATGGTGCGCTCGACCGGCGGCATCGAGTTCGACGGCAAGCCGCTGAACAACCGCTCCACCGAGAGCATCGTGCGGTTCGGCATCGCCCATGTGCCGCAGGGCCGCGGCACCTTCACCACCATGACGGTGGAGGAAAACCTCCAGCTCGGCGCCATCACCCGCAAGGACAGCGCCGGCATCATCTCCGACATCGAGCGCATGTATGCGCATTTCCCGGTGCTCAAGCAGCGGCATACCCAGCAGGCCGGCACGCTTTCGGGCGGCGAGCAGCAGATGCTCGCGGTCGCCCGCGCCCTGATGCTGCGGCCGCGGCTGATGCTGCTGGACGAGCCTTCGTTCGGCCTGGCGCCGCTCGTCGTGCGCGACCTGTTCGGCATCCTCGGCAAGATCAATCGCGAGGACAAGGTGTCGATCCTGGTGGTCGAGCAGAACGCCCAGCTCGCTCTTGAGCTCGCCGACCAGGCCTATGTGATCGAGACCGGACGCATCGTGATGTCGGGCAACGCCAAGGACATCGCGAACAACGAAGAAATCCGCAAATCCTATCTGGGTTACTGAGGAGCCGGCACGATGGAGCTGTTCACCAACCAAGTGCTGGCCGGCATCGCCACGGGCGCGATCTACGCCTGCATGGCGCTCGCCGTGGTCATGATTTACCAGGCGATCGATCATCTCAACTTCGCGCAGGGCGAGATGGCGATGTTCTCGACCTTCATCTCCTGGCAGCTGATGCAATGGGGCATCCCCTATTGGGCCGCCTTCGTGATCACGCTGGCGTTGTCCTTCGTCGGCGGCATCGCGATCGAGCGCATCCTGTTCAAGCCGCTCGCCAAGGCGCCGGTGCTGACCAATGTCGCCGGCTTCATCGCGCTGTTCGCGATCATCAACTCCTCGGCCGGCCTGATCTGGGACTTCACCATCAAGCAGTATCCGACCCCGTTCGGCTCCTCACCGTTCCTCGGCAGCCAGCTGATCTCGACCCACCAGGCCGGCATGATCGGCGTCACCGTGCTGCTGCTGCTCGGCCTCTACTTCTTCTTCCAGTACACCAAGATCGGCCTCGCCATGCGCGCGGCCGCCTCCGTGCCTGAATCGGCCCGGCTGGTCGGCATCAACACGAGCTGGATGATCGCGCTGGGCTGGGGCATGGCATCCGCGATCGGTGCGATCGCCGGCATGCTGATCGCACCGGTCGTGTTCCTCGAGCCCAATATGATGGGCGGCGTGCTGATCTACGGCTTCGCCGCGGCGGTGCTCGGCGGACTGACCAGCCCGTTCGGCGCCGTGGTCGGCGGCTTCCTGGTCGGTGTCTTCGAAAACCTCGCCGGCACCTACATTCCCGGCGTCGGCAACGAGCTGAAGCTTCCGATCGCGCTCGCGCTGATCATTTCCGTCCTGGTCGTCAAACCCGCTGGCCTGTTCGGCCGGCAAATCGTCAAGCGAGTTTGATCATGAGCGCTGCAGAAGAAGTCGTTGCAGAAGGTCATCAAGCGGTCGAGGCCGTTGCGAAGCGGGCGATGACGCTGGGCACGGGCACTTCCCTGTTGGTGCTGGCGGTGCTGTTGATCGTGCCGATGTTCGTCAAGAACTTCATCATCTTCCAGATGACGATGCTCCTGATCTACGGGCTCGCGGTGCTGGCCTTGAACATCCTGACGGGCGGCTCCGGCCAGTTCTCGCTAGGCCAGAGCGCCTTCTACGCCGTGGGTGCTTATACGTCGGCGGTGCTGATGGAGTACTTCAACGTCAACTATGCGCTGACAATTCCGATTTCCGCGGTGGTCTGCTTCGGATTCGGCTACCTGTTCGGCAAGCCGGCGCTGCGGCTGTCGGGCGTCTATCTCGCGCTCGCGACCTTTGCCCTTGCCACCGCGATGCCGCAGCTGCTGAAGCTGAACTTCCTCGAGCACTGGACGGGCGGCGTGCAGGGCCTCGTCGTCACCAAGCCCGACGCGCCGTTCGGGCTGCCGATGTCACAGGACACGTGGCTCTACTACTTCTCGCTCGCCGTCGTGCTCGCGATCTACATCTTCTCGGTAAACCTGCTGCGCTCCCGGTCGGGCCGTGCCTTCATGGCGATCCGCGACAACGAGATCGCGGCCTCCTCGATGGGCGTCAACGTCGCACTGTACAAGACGCTGGCCTTCGGCGTGTCCGCTGGCATCACCGGCGTTGCCGGCTCGCTTGGCGCCATCGCCGTGCAGTTCGTCGCGCCCGACAGCTATACGATCACGCTGGCGATCTCGTTGTTCCTCGGCATGGTCGTCGGTGGCGTCGGCTGGCTGCCAGGCTCGTTCGTCGGCGCAGCCTTCATCATCTTCGTGCCGAACATGGCGGAGGGCATCTCCAAGGGCCTCTCCGGCGCGGTGTTCGGCGTACTCCTGTTCGCCGTCATCTACCTCGTGCCGCACGGCGCCAGGCAGATCGCGATCATGGGCCAGCAACTCGTCGGCCGGCTCAGGAAGAACTGAAAGTCCGTTAATTAAGCCAAGGAGACCCGAATTGCTTTTTGAAAGAACACTGCGAACCGCTGCGCTGGTCACGGCAACGGCGGTCATCACTCTCACCTCAGGCGCCGCATTCGCCCAGAAAAAATATGACACTGGCGCGTCCGATACCGAGATCAAGATCGGCAACATCATGCCGTACAGCGGTCCGGCGTCCGCCTATGGCATCATCGGCAAGACCGAAGAAGCCTATTTCAAGATGATCAACGACAAGGGCGGCATCAACGGCCGCAAGATCAACTTCGTCACCTATGATGACGGCTATTCGCCGCCGAAGGCCGTGGAGCAGGTCCGCAAGCTGGTCGAGAGCGACGAAGTAATCGTCGTGTTCAACCCGCTCGGCACGCCCTCGAACAGCGCGATCCAGAAGTATTTGAACGCCAAGAAGATCCCGCAGCTGTTCGTCGCCACCGGCGCCACCAAGTGGAACGACCCGAAGAACTTCCCCTGGACCATGGGCTGGCAGCCCTCCTACCAGAGCGAAGCGCAGATCTACGCGAAATGGCTCTTGAAGGAGAAGCCGGACGCCAAGATCGCGATCCTCTATCAGAACGACGATTTCGGCAAAGACTACCTCAAGGGCACCAAGGACGGCCTGGGCGCCAAGGGCGCGTCCATGATCGTCATGGAAGAGAGCTACGAGGTGTCGGAGCCGTCGATCGATGGTCACATCGTCAAGATCAAGGCCGCCAATCCCGACGTCCTGCTGATCTACACGACGCCGAAATTCGCGGCCCAAACCATCAAGAAGACCGCCGAGCTGAGCTGGAAGCCGCTGCAGATCCTCACCAACGTGTCGATCTCGGTCGGCAGCGTGATGAAGCCGGCCGGCTTCGAGGCTGCGCAGGGCGTGCTGTCGGCGGCCTATGCCAAGGACTCCACGGACCCGCAGTGGGCCAACGACCCCGGCATGAAGAAGTGGAACGAGTTCGTCGACAAGTACATGCCGGGTGCCGACAAGTCCGACACCAGCATGGTCTATGGCTACGGCGCGGCGTCGACGCTGGCCAAGGTCCTGGAGATGTGCGGCGACGATCTGACCCGGGCCAACATCATGAAGCAGGCGGCTTCGTTGAAGGATTTTGCACCGGACACCCTGCTGCCCGGCGTCAAGATCAACACCGGCCCGACCGACTTTGCCCCGATCGCGCAGCTTCAGATGCAGCGCTTCAAGGGCGAGAAGTGGGAACTCTTCGGCGAGATCATCAGCGGCGACATCGCCACCGAGTGACACCCTGACGCTATAGTCCAACGCTTCAAGAAGCCCCCGCGAGTCATCGCGGGGGCTTTTTGTTGACGTCTTGCATCAATCTTGTTCAATGCGGCGACGATCCGTTCCGGGTGGAGAAAGATGACTGCCGTTCGATTTCAGGTTGCGGCCGTTCTGGCTGCATTCGCGTTGTGCACTGCGATGAGCGGCCCGGCACTGGCCCAGAAGAAATACGACGCCGGCGCTTCCGATACCGAGATCAAGATCGGCAACATCATGCCCTATAGCGGCCCGGCGTCCGCCTATGCGGCGATCGGCAAGGCCGAGGAAGCCTATTTCAACAAGATCAATGCCGAGGGCGGCATCGGCGGCCGCAAGATCAAGTTCATCTCCTACGATGACGGCTATTCGCCGCCGAAGACGGTGGAGCAGGCCCGCAAGCTGGTCGAGAGCGACGGGGTGCTGCTGATCTTCGGCTCGCTCGGCACCTCCACCAACGGCGCGATCCGCAAATACATGAACGAGAAGAAGGTTCCGCAATTGTTCGTGGCGAGCGGCGCTTCGAAGTGGAACGATCCGAAGCAATATCCCTGGACCATGGGCTGGCAGCCGAGCTACGCGAGCGAGGCGCGCATCTACGCCAAGTACATCATGAAGGAGAAGCCGGACGGCAAGATCGGCGTGCTCTACCAGAACGACGATTTCGGCAAGGACTATCTCAAGGGGCTGAAGGAAGGCCTAGGCCCTAAGGCCTCGATGATCGTGCTGGAAGACGGTTACGACACTTCGGAGCCGGCAATCGACGAGCACGTCGTGAAATTGAAGGCCTCCGGCGCCGACATCTTCGTCAGCATCACCACACCGAAATTTGCAGCGCAAGCGATCAAGAAGGCGGCCGAGATCGGCTGGCATCCGGTCCACATCATCTCCAACGTCTCGGCCTCGGTCGGCGGCGTGCTCGAGCCGGCCGGGCTCGAGGTCTCGCAAGGCGTCCTGTCGGCGAGCTACACCAAGGACGGCTCCGACCCGCAATGGAATGCCGACGACGGCATGAAGAAGTTCTACAACTTCCTCGCCAAATACGATCCCAAGGCTAACAAGCTCGATGCCGGCGTAGTGTTCGGCTATGCCGCCGCGCAGACCATGGTGAAGGTGCTGCAAATGTGCGGCGACGACCTCACCCGCGACAACGTCATGAAGCAGGCCGCCAGCCTGAAGGATTTCGAACCCGACACCCTGTTGCCCGGCATCAAGATCAACACCGCAGCCGATAATTTCGCCCCGATCGAGCAGCTCCAGATGATGAGGTTCAAGGGCCGGAAATGGGAGCTGTTCGGGGACATCATCTCGAGCGAGCTCGGCCACTGAAGCCGCGCAACTCAAACTCGCTCCTGATCGGTTGATCAACTCAGACGGATGCACCTTCTCGCAGTCGCACACGAGCGGGCGGGCGCCCTGACTACTAAAGAAGCAGCTCCTGCGACCCCGCCGCAGGGGCTTTCTGTTGTAGGCATCAGGTAAATCGTATTGAATTGCGGCTGCGTCACCAAAAACGAGCAACACAAGAAAAGGGACGCACACACACCAAGAAAATAGGGAGATAGGAATGCCCGCTGTCACCGGCAAACTTGCGGCCGCGTCACTTGCGCTCGCGCTCATTGCGGCCTCGGCCTCCACTGCATCGGCCCAGAAGAAATACGATACCGGCGCGACCGATACCGAGATCAAGATCGGCAACATCATGCCCTACAGCGGCCCGGCCTCCGCCTACGGCATCATCGGGCGGACGGAAGCCGCCTATTTCAAGAAGATCAACGACGAAGGCGGCATCAACGGCCGCAAGATCAACTACATCAGCTACGACGACGCCTACTCGCCGCCGAAGACGGTGGAGCAGGCGCGCAAGCTGGTCGAGAGCGACGAGGTGCTGTTCATCTTCAACTCGCTCGGCACGCCGCCGAACTCGGCGATCCACAAATACATGAACTCGAAGAAGGTGCCGCAGCTCTTCGTCGCCACCGGCGCCACCAAGTGGAACGATCCGCAAAACTTCCCGTGGACCATGGGCTGGCAGCCCAACTACCAGAGCGAGACGCAGATCTATGCGAAGTGGCTCTTGAAGAACAAGCCGGACGCCAAGATCGCCGTGCTTTACCAGAACGACGATTACGGCAAGGACTATCTGAAGGGCCTGAAGGACGGCCTCGGCGCCAAGGCCGCGTCAATGATCGTCATGGAGGAGAGCTACGAGACATCCGAGCCGACCATCGACAATCACATCGTCAAGCTGAAGTCGACCGGCGCCGACGTCTTCATGAACATCACGACGCCGAAATTCGCCGCGCAGGCGATCAAGAAGAACGCCGAGATCGGCTGGAAGCCGCTGCACTTCCTCAACAACGTCTCGGCCTCCGTCGGCAGCGTGATGAAGCCCGCCGGCTTCGAGAACGGCCAGGACATCATCTCGGCCGATTATCTCAAGGACGTATCGGATCCCGCTTGGACCAGCGATCCCGGCATGAAGGACTTCTTGGCGTTCATGACCAAATACTTCCCCGAGGGCGACAAGCTCGATAAGGGCACCATCGTCGGCTATGCCGTGGCCCAGACGCTCGTTCAGGTCTTGAAGCAGTGCGGCGACGATCTCACGCGCGCGAACATCATGAAGCAGGCGGCGAGTCTGAAGGACTTCCGCACCGAGGCGCTGCTGCCGGGCGTGAAGATCAACACCTCCCCGACCGATTTCGCGCCGATCAGCCAGCTCCAGCTCGAGAAGTTCAAGGGCGAGAAGTGGGAACTGTTCGGCGACGTGATCAGCGCCGACGTGGGCGGCTAGCCGGCTCGACCATACGACGACGAGAGCCCCCTGCGAGATGATCGCAGGGGCTTTGCTGTGCCGATTATGATCACGCGATTGCACAATCGAATGATGGCGAAGCCGGCTTACGCTTTGGCGCATGATGCGGTAGGCAGGTGAGCGGCGCGTTTGCCGCCAGTCTTTCCTGTCCGCCAAGGCCTTTCGTCATGACCGACCGACGCCCCCTGCTCCGCGCGCTCTACGACGCCGCCGTTGCCGCCGCTCATCCGAGCACGATTCTGGCGCCACACCTGCGGCCCGCACCGAGGGGACGCGTGATCTGCCTCGCCGCCGGCAAGGGCGCGGCCGCGATGGCCGCCGCCGCCGAGCGGCATTATCTCGACACGCTCGGGCTCGCACCGGAACGCCTCGTCGGCATCGCCACCACGCGCCACGGCTACGGCGTACCGACCCGCCGCATCCGCGTGGTCGAGGCCGGTCATCCCTTGCCTGACGAAGCCGGCCTGAAGGGCGCGGCCGATACGCTCGCGCTCGCGGCCGAGGCCGGGCCCGACGATTTGCTTCTGGTGCTGCTGACCGGCGGCGGCTCGGCGAACTGGATCGCGCCCGTCAACGGCATCAGCTTCGCGCAGAAGCAGGCGGTCAACAAGGCGCTGCTCCGCTCCGGCGCGCCGATCGGCGAGATGAATGTCGTGCGCAAGCACCTGTCGCGGATCAAGGGCGGCCGGCTGGCGCGCGCAGGCAGAAATGCCGCCGAGATCGTGACGCTTGCGATCTCCGACGTGCCGCATGACGACCCCTCCGCGATCGCCTCCGGTCCGACCGTGCCCGATCCGACCACGCTCAATGATGCGCGCGCCATCGTCGCCAAATACAAGCTCGACATCGACGATGCCGTCCGCCGCGCGCTGGACGACCCCGCCAACGAGAGCTGCAAGCCCGGCGACGCCGCGTTCGCGCGCGCGCATTTCGAATTGATCGCGCGTCCGAAGCAATCGCTCGACGCTGCGGTGAAACTCGCGCATGAAGCCGGTTACGAGACAATCGATCTCGGCGCCGACCTCGAAGGCGAGGCCCGCGACGTTGCCGCCGATCACGCCAAGCTGGCGCTTCAGGCCCGCGCGCAGGGCAAGCGCGTCGCGATCCTCTCCGGCGGCGAGCTCACGGTCACCGTGCGCGGCAATGGCCGCGGCGGCCCGAACCAGGAATACGCGCTGGCGCTCGCGGGCCTCTTGAAGGACACGCCTGACATCTCCGCGCTCGCCGGCGACACCGACGGCGCCGATGGCGGTGCCGGAAATCCCACCGACCCCGCCGGCGCGCTGATCGACGCGGCGACGTTCGCGAAGATGACGGCGCAGCGGCTGCATGCGCAGACCTATCTCGACAACAACGACGCGACGACGTTCTTCGAGGCGACGGGCGACCTGTTGCTGCCGGGTCCCACGCTGACCAACGTGAACGACATCAGGGTAATCCTGATCGACTGACCCAGCGGCATCGCTATCCCGCCGGCTCAGCGCGCGGTTCGGCGGGACAGCATGGTTAATGATCTCTGAGTTCTCGTCGGCGTCCTCTTTTCCAGGGGCCGCCATTGCCGCTTTTAACCTCGCGTTCGCTGCAGTTTCAGGAATGCGCCCTGAAATCGGGCGAATCATTGGGCTCATTCACCACCGCCTGCTCTAATCGCGTCGTCCCGGGGGCAACGCGCATGGCGCAGAGTGATCAGGAGGTCGCAAGCATTGATCCGCTCGTGCTCGGCGAGCTGCTCAAGTGCGCCGCCAATAATCTGTGGCTCGGCATCATCCTCTTTGGGAGCGACCGCAGGGTCATTTTCTGCAATCCGCGTTACCGCGAAATGTACGCGCTCTCGCCCGAGCAGGTGCACCCGGGTACGCCGATCAAGGACCTGATCCAGCATCGGCTCGAACTGGGCCTGAACATCCGCGGAGAAGCCGGCGCCTATGTCCGCGCCCGCACGGAGGGTTCGGTCGTCAGCGAGCAGACGGTCCAGCAGTTCGCCGACGGACGAATCATCGCCTACACCATCCATCCCCTGCCCGACGGCGGCGGCATGGCGACGCACGAGGACATTACAGAGCGCGAAGAGCTCAGTGCGCGGCTACAGGAACGCAATTTTCAGTTCGACATTGCGATCAACAACATGTCGCAGGGACTTTGCTTCTTCAGCGCCGACCATCGGCTGCTGGTCTGCAACACGCACTATATCGAAATGTACGGCCTGCCGCCCGACCGCGTTCGTCCGGGCACGCCGCTCCAGGAGATCCTCGACATGCGCTTCGAAGCCGGCAGCGTGCCGGCCATGACGCGGGAGGAATATGCTAGATGGCGGACCGATGTCGCCACATCAGCCGAGGCCATGGACAGCGTCGTCGAGATGCGGAACGGGCGAACCTTCAAGATCAGGCATCGACCGATGCCCGATCTCGGATGGGTCGCGACCCACGAAGACATCACCGAGCAGCGCAAGGCGGAATTGAAGATCGCGCATATGGCGCACCACGACGCGCTGACGGACCTCGCCAATCGCGCCCTGCTCGGTCAGCGCCTCAAGCAGGCGCTCGAACAGAGTGGGATGTTCGCGATCCACCACATCGATCTCGACAAGTTCAAGGCCGTCAACGACACCCTGGGCCATCAGGCCGGCGACATCCTGCTGCAGGATGCCAGCCGCCGCCTCAAGCAGCTCGCGCGCGACAGCGATACGATCGCGCGCATGGGTGGCGATGAATTCGTGATCCTCCAGACCCCGATTTCCAATTCGAGCGAAGCGGACGCGCTGGCGCGTGATGTTGTCAGCACGCTGAGTGCTCCGTTCGGGCTCGACGGACACCAGACCATTGCGGGCGCGAGCATCGGGATCGCCATTGCGCCCGGCGACGGCTCGACGCCCGAACAACTCCTGCACAATGCCGATCTGGCCCTGTATCGCGCAAAAAGCGGCGGCCGCGGCATGCACTGCTTCTTCGAACCGGCCATGGGCGAAGAGGCGCAAAGCCGTCGCGCGCTGGAGCAGGACCTGCGCAACGGCCTTGCCGCCGGCGAGTTCGAGCTGCACTACCAGCCGGTCGTGAAGACCGACGGCGGCGAGATCAGCGGCTTCGAAGCCTTGATCCGTTGGCGACATCCACGGCGCGGACTGGTCGCGCCGAACAGCTTTATCCCGCTTGCGGAAGAGATCGGCCTGATCGTGCCGATCGGCGAATGGGTGATCCGGCAGGCCTGTGCCACTGCAAGCCGGTGGCCGGACCATCTGCACGTCGCCGTCAATATCTCGGCGGTGCAATTCCGTCAGCCGGGCCTGACGGAGGTGATCGTCGGCGCGCTGGCGGCCTCCGCCCTCGATCCGCGGCGGCTGGAGATCGAGATCACGGAAAGCGTTCTGCTGCAGGACAGGCATGGGACGCTGACGACGCTGCACCAGCTCCGCGCACTGGGCATCAAGGTCGCCATGGACGATTTCGGCACCGGCTATTCGTCACTGACCTATCTGCAATGCTTTCCCTTCGACAAGATCAAGATCGATCGGTCTTTCGTCAGCGGCGTGGAAAACAATGCGGCATCCCTCAGCATCGTGCGAGCGGTGGCGGCGCTGGCGCGCGGAATGGGCATGACGACGACGGCGGAGGGCGTGGAGACCGAGGAGCAAAGGGACCGGATCGCAGCGGAGGGCTGCACCGAAATGCAGGGCTATCTGTTCAGCCCTCCCTTGCCCGCCGTGGAAATCGAGCGCCGCTTCCTGTCCGCGGACGCACCTGCCATGCCCGACCGGTTCGCTGCAGCCTAACCGCCGCCAGCCCGCCCGCGGGTTCGATGCTCCGTCGCCGGCGCAACGAATCCGTCAAAACTCGTTGGCGATCTTCGAGAGCATTCCGAGCAGGGCTTCGCGGTTGGACGGCCCGAGCAGCTCGTTCAGCCGGGCCTCGTGCTTGGTGGCGACGAGCTTCTTGGCACGGGCCAGCACGGCCTTGCCCTTATCGGTCAGCACCAGGATGTGCGAGCGGCGGTCGTTGGTGGAGCGGATCCGCGCGCAAAGATCGCGGCTCTCGAGATTGTCGAGCATGGCCACGAAGTTCGGGCGCAGGATGCCGAGGGTGGAGGCGATCTCGGTCTGGTTACGGCCCGGGTTTTTCTCGACCAGCAGCAGCACGGAGAACTGCGCCGGCGTGAGCTGGAGCGAGGCCATGCAGCGCAGGAAATTCTCGAACACCTTGAGCTGTGCCCGCTTCAGGACATAGCCGAGCTGCTCCGAGAGCTCGCCGAGCTGGAGGGCTTCGCCGGGCCCTTCGGCCGCGTCCTTGCGGCCCTTGGCTGTGTCGGCGGATTTTTCAGCGGTTTTGGAAACGGTCATCGCCTCATGCTCGCAATCCCGTTAAGTTCGGGAGGATCGTTCGCCACACTTGATGTTATATTTGATAATTGTTATGGACCATATCAAATATCGTCAGCGCTGTTCAATGGCTGTGAGCGGACCGTCCACCACAATCAGGGGACCGGTCCTGAATCTTTGAGGGGGGGCGTCCGGTCTTGAATACCACCATCATGCTGTTCCTGCTGCAGGACGGCATCACCAATGGCGCGATCTATGCGCTGCTCGGCCTGGCGCTGGTGCTGGTGTTCGCCGTCACCCGCGTCATCCTCATTCCGCAAGGCGAATTCGTCACCTATGGCGCGCTGACCTATGCCTCGCTGGCCGCGGGCCAGATGCCGGGCACGGCAAAACTCGCGCTCGCCCTGGGCATCGGCGCCTTCGCCTTCGACTTGTTCGCGGCGCGCAAGGCGCTGCACGGGCGCCTGATCCTGCGCAGCACCGTCACCAATATCGTACTGCCGGCCATCGTGCTGGCGCTGACCGTCTATTTTGCCGCTCAGAAGCCGCCGGTTGCGGTCTGCATCGCGCTGTCGCTGGTGATCGTGGCGATGATCGGCCTGTTTCTCTACCGCATCGCATTCCAGCCGCTGGCGCACACCTCGGTGCTGGTGCTGCTGATCGCGTCGGTGGGCGTCCATCTCGCGCTTCAGGGACTAGGCCTTTTGTTCTTCGGCGCCGAGGGCCAGCGCGGACCTGCCGTGCTGTCGGGATCTTTCACCGCCGGCGCGCTGCGCTTCACTGGCCAGAGCATTACGGTCTATGGCATCACCATCGCCTTCATCGTCGGGCTGTGGCTGTTCTTCGGGCTCACGCTCTACGGCAAGGCGCTACGCGCGACCGCCGTGAACCGGCTGGGTGCCCGGCTCGTCGGGATCCGCACGACGCTGTCCGGGCAGATCGCCTTCCTGCTGGCGTCCGTCATCGGTGCGCTGTCGGGCATCATGATCGTGCCGATCACGACGCTCTATTACGACTCGGGCTTCCTGATCGGCCTGAAGGGCTTTGTCGCTGCCATCATTGGCGGGCTTGTCAGCTATCCCCTCACGGCGGTCGCGGCGCTGGTCGTCGGCATCGTCGAGGCGTTCTCGTCCTTCTATGCCTCCAACTACAAGGAGGTGATCGTTTTCATGCTCTTGATTCCCGTGCTGCTGTTGCGCTCGCTCGCGGCGCCTGCGGTCGAGGAAGAAAAGGACTGACGCCAAGATGCAGAGCCGGCTCCCCATCCTCATCTTCGCGCTGATCATGGCGGCGATCCCGTTTGTTCCGGGCATGCCCCCGTTCTGGATCGTGCTGCTCGACAATATCGGCCTCGCGGCCCTCGTCGCGATGGGCCTCGTGCTGCTGACCGGCGTCGGCGGCCTGACCTCGTTTGGACAAGCGGCCTTCGTCGGTTTCGGCGCCTACACCACCGCGGTGCTGTCGACGGCCTACGGCATGTCGCCCTGGCTGACACTGCCGTTGTCGCTGGTGGTCAGCGGATTGTTGGCGGTGCTGCTCGGCCTCGTCACGGTCCGTCTGTCCGGCCACTATCTGCCGCTCGGCACGCTCGCCTGGGGGCTCGGCTTGTTCTATCTCTTCAGCAAGCTGGAATTTTTGGGAAGAAACGACGGCATCTCGGCGATCCCGCCGCTGTCGATCGGCTCGTTCAAGATGCTCTCGCCCGGCTCGATCTACTACGCGATCTGGGTTGCCGTGATCCTCTCGGCGCTGCTCACGATGAACCTGCTGGACTCCCGCACCGGCCGCGCCATCCGCGCGCTCCGGCGCGGCCATATCGCGGCCGAGGCGTTCGGCGTGCACACGCCGCGGGCGAAAATGCTGGTGTTCATCCACGCCGCCGTGCTCGCCGGTCTCTCCGGCTGGCTCTACGCCCATCTTCAACGCGCGGTGAACCCGACGCCGTTCGGCGCGCAGGCCGGCATCGAATATCTCTTCATCGCCGTGGTCGGCGGCGCCGGCTATGTCTGGGGCGGCGTCCTGGGCGCGGCGCTCGTCGTGGTCCTGAAGGAAGTGCTGCAGAGCTATCTGCCGCTGATCCTGCCCGGCTCCGGCCAGGTCGAAACCATCGTGTTCGGCATCATGCTGGTGGCGCTGCTCCAGCTCGCACCCGGCGGCGTCTGGCCCTGGCTGATGTCGTTCCTGCCTCAGCGTACCAGTGGCAAAAAGCCGGACACCTCGCTGAAACTGGAGCAGCGCACCCGCTCACCCGGCCAATCCAGCGTCCTGCTCCAGGTCGAGAAGGCGCGGAAGCAATTCGGCGGCGTGGTCGCGGTGAACAACGTCTCCTTCGACGTTCAGGCCCGCGAGATCGTCGCGTTGATCGGCCCCAACGGCGCCGGCAAGAGCACCACCTTCAACCTGATCACCGGCGTACTGTCGGCCAGCTCGGGCTCGATCTCCGTGCTCGGCAACAAGGTCGACAGGGCGCCGCCGCAGGAGATCGTCAAGCTCGGCATCTCCCGCACCTTCCAGCACGTCAAGCTGGTGCCTGATATGACCGTGCTGGAGAACGTCGCGATCGGCGCCCATCTGCGCGGCCATTCGGGGCCGATCTCCTCGATGCTGCGGCTCGACCGCGCCGACGAGGCAAAGCTGCTCGCCGAAGCCGCCCGCCAGATCGAGCGGGTCGGACTTGGCGAGCAGATGCATCAGCTCGCAGGCTCGCTGTCGCTGGGACAGCAACGGATCGTCGAGATCGCCCGTGCGTTGTGCGTCGATCCGATGCTGCTGCTGCTCGACGAGCCGGCGGCCGGCCTGCGCCACATGGAAAAGCAGCAGCTCGCGACGCTGCTGCGGGAGCTGCGCGACGGCGGCATGAGCGTCCTGCTGGTCGAGCACGACATGGGCTTCGTCATGAACCTCGCCGACCGCATCGTGGTGCTCGATTTCGGCACCAAGATCGCGGAAGGAACGCCGGCCACGATCAAGACCAATCCCGAAGTGATCAAGGCCTATCTCGGAGTGGCGGCATGAGCGCACTGTTGTCCGTCGCCGACGCCCATGTCGCCTATGGCAAGGTCGAGGCCGTGCGCTCAGTCTCGCTCGAAGTCGGCCAAAACCAGATCGTCACCATCGTCGGCGCCAACGGCGCCGGCAAGACCACGCTGCTCTCCGCCATCATTGGCATCTTGCCGCTTAAGGGGCGCGTTTCATTCGCAGGTCAGGATCTGTCGCGGCTCGACATCGAGGACCGCGTCGCCATGGGGCTTGGCCTCGTTCCCGAGCATCGCGAATTGTTCGTGACCATGAATGTCGAGGACAATCTCGAGCTGGGGGCCTTCCGCATCGAGAGAAGCAAGGCGAAAGCCTCGATGGAGCGGGTCTACACGCTGTTTCCACGGCTCAAGGAGCGGCGCAAGCAGCTCGCCGGCACGCTCTCCGGCGGCGAGCAGCAGATGCTCGCGATGGGCCGCGCACTGATGGGTGAGCCAAAGCTCCTGATGCTGGACGAGCCGAGCCTCGGCCTCGCCCCGATCATCGTCGCCGACATTTTCCGCATCGTCACCGAACTGCGCGCTGCCGGCGTCTCCGTGCTGCTGGTCGAACAGAACGCCCAGGCCGCGCTCAAAATCGCAGATCAGGCCTATGTCATGGAGCTCGGCGAGTTCGTGCTCAGCGGCAAGGCCAGCGACATCGCGGCGAACGAGCGCGTCGCCGCCAGCTATCTCGGCTTCCAGCACGAAGGCGCGAGCGGGCTGTAAGTTCGGGAATTGTTGGCGCCGCACACTCGGTCTTCTTCCCTTCTTCCCTTCTCCCCTTGCGGGAGAAGGTGGCGCGAAGCGCCGGATGAGGGGTTCTCTCCGCGAATGACGATGTGGGACCATCGCCTGCGGAGAGAGACCCCTCACCCGTCTCGTCGCTCCGCGACGAGCCACCCTCTCCCGCAAGGGGAGAGGGTGCACCGTGCAAGCCGCTCCAGCTTCGTTGACAGGTAAGCTCAACTTTTCCCCTTCTCCCCCTTCATCGCCGCCACCTCCGCCTCCAGCTCCGCAATCCTCGCATCCCTTGCCGCCAGCGCCGCTGCCACATCCGTCGCGTCGAACTTCTGCGGGATGTGCTGCGGGCAGTTCGTGTCCCACGCTTCGATCTTGAACAGGATCACCTGCTCCGGCCGGGCACGATAGCCTTTCGGCATCAGCGATGCCGTCAGCGCCTCGTCGTCCTCGACCACGCGCGCCTCGCCCCAGATCTTCACCCGGCGGCGATGGGCGTAGTCCATCACGAAGATGTAGGCCTTGGGATTTTCGGACAGGTTTCCCTGGGTGATGTATTGCCGATTGCCGGCGTAGTCCGTGAAAGCCAGCGTCTGCTTGTCCAGCACCTTCAAAAAGCCCTTCGGGCCGCCGCGATGCTGGATGTAGGGCTGGCCATTGGCCGAGGCGGTGGCAAGATAAAAGCTGTTGGCGTCGGCCAGGAACGCCGCGAGGTTTTCATCGACCTCGGTGCGCCAGCCGCGCTGCTCGGCATGGGCATAGCCTTCGCGTGATCCTTTTCGGGTCTGGATCGACTTCACCGCCGGCGTGAATGCCACGTCGCTGGCATAGGTGTGAGTTGCCGTCATCGGACCATCTCCTGAAATCCCGGCGCATCCCTGCGTCTTCGCGATCTAAAATGGACCTCCCGGCGACTAAAACAATCAGGCCGCTTGACACTTCATCATTGCGGCATATGCAATAATGCCATGGACCGCCTTGAAGCCATGCATGTTTTCGTCACCGTCGCCGACCTGCGCGGCTTCGCGCCGGCGGCACGAAAGCTGCGGCTGTCGCCCTCCGCGGTGACGCGGCTGATCGCAGCGCTGGAGGAGCATCTCGGCGCGCGGCTGTTGCAGCGGACCACCCGACAAGTGACCCTGACCGACGTCGGCACGCGCTATCTGGAGCGCGCGCGTCGGATCCTGGCCGATGTCGAGGAGGCCGACGGCTCGGCACGGGAGGAGCGCAACCGGCCGAGCGGGCGGCTGGTGGTGTCGGCCCCGGTCGGCTTCGGCCGGCTCCATGTCGGACCTGTCATGATCGCCTACCTCAAGCGCTATCCCGAGGTCGCCTGCGAATTGCGGCTGTCGGACAACCTCGTCAATCTGGTGGAAGACGCCGTCGATGTCGCGGTGCGGATCGGCCATCTCGCCGACTCCTCCCTCGTCGCGCGCCAGGTCGGCGAGATGCGGCGGATCGTGGTGGCGACGCCAGGCTATCTGAAGCGCCATGGCGAGCCGAAGACGCCGGAGGCACTGCTCGCGCACCAGACCATCGCTTTCGGTCCATCCGCCAGCTGGCGCTTCGTGCAGGACGGCCGCGACATCGAGGTGGCGCCGAATCCACGCTTCGCCAGCAACAGCGCCGACGCCGCCCTGCAATATGCCGAGGCCGGCGGCGGCGTGACCCGGGTGCTGGCCTATCAGGCCGCCGAGGGCTTGCGGCGCGGGCGGCTCAGAATCGTGTTGGCGAAATACGAGCAGCCGGCGCTGCCGATTCACATCGTCTACCCGACCTCGCGCCTGCTCTCCGCCAAGGTGCGCGCCTTCGTCGATCTCGTGGTGGAGACCGCGGAGTGGAGGTTTGGGTGACAACTGTCATTCCGGGGCGGTCCGCAGGACCGAACCCGGAATCTCGAGATTCCGGGTTCTCGCTTCGCGAGCCCCGGAATGACAACTATCCTTTCTTCGGCACGACGCGAAAGGTGCCGCTGGCGCGCGCGATCACGGCGTCGTCGGCCTTCGCGAGGCACTGCGCGAAACAGATCGTGCTGCCGGTCTTGATCGCCTCACCCTCGACCGCGAGCCATTGGCCGATCTCGCCGGCGCCGACATAGTCGACCGACAGCGAGATCGTGACCAACGAGGTCGCCCAGCCCGTCGCCTGCGCGCAGCTGTAACCCATGGCGGCATCGGCCAACGCGGCGATCAGGCCGCCATGGATCAGCCCGCGTGCATTGGTGTGCGGCTTTGCCAGCCGCAATCCCACGGTGACGCCGTTGTCGGTCTTCCTGGAGTAAAGCGGCTCCCAGGGGTCGGTGAGTGGGGCCTTGCGAAAATGCGGCTCGAAGCCGGCGGGAATGTCGGTGCTGGTCATGTCTGTCTCGCGTTGGTGGCTGCCGCCATTGAACGCGAGGGACGTGACGGTTGCATCACCTACAAAGTTTTAAACGGAATTTGCGCGGGTGTTTGAAATGGTCTCCCCCCTGTCATTGCGAGGAGCGTAGCGACGAAGCAATCCAGTCTCCCACTGCGGAGGGATTCTGGATTGCTTCGCTACGCTCGCAATGACGGGGGTATGCGGTACGGGCCGCGCCCTAAAACGGCAGCCCCACATAGTTCTCCGACAGCGATGTCATCGCTGCCTGCGACTGCGTGACGTAGTCGAGTTCGGCGAGCTGGATGCGCGCGCCGATCGTGCCGGTGTCGGGGAATTTGTGCAGCATCGAGGTCATCCACCAGGAGAAGCGCACGGCTTTCCAGACCCGCGCCAATGCCTTCGCCGAATAGGCGTCGATGCCGGCGCTGGATTTTTCGTCGTAGAACTCGCGGAATGCGCTCGACAGATAATGCGCGTCGCTGGCCGCCAGGTTCAGCCCCTTGGCGCCGGTCGGCGGCACGATATGGGCGGCGTCGCCGCACAGGAACATTTTGCCGAAGCGCATCGGCTCGGCGACGAAGCTGCGCAAGGGCGCAATGCTCTTCTCGATCGAGGGGCCCGTGATCAGGCTGTCGGCGGCGTCCTGGTCGAGCCGGCGCCTGAGCTCGTCCCAGAAACGGTCGTCCGGCCATTGGTCGACATGGTCGTCCAGCGCGCACTGCACATAGTACCGGCTGCGTTTGGTCGAACGCATGGTGCAGAGCGCAAAGCCGCGGGCGTGGTTGGAATAGATCAGCTCATGGCTGACCGGCGGCGTATCCGAGAGGATGCCGAGCCAGCCGAACGGGTAGATGCGCTCGAACTCCTCGATCGCCGAAGCCGGAACGCTGGCGCGGCTGATGCCGTGAAAGCCGTCGCAGCCGGCGATGAAATCGCAATCGATGGTGTGGGTGACGCCATCCTTCACGTAGGTTACGCGCGGGTGACTGCCGTCGAAATCATGCGGCTGCACGTCCCTGGCCTCGTAGACCGAGGTGAGGCCGGCGGCGTTGCGCGCATTCATCAGATCCAGCGTGACCTCGGTCTGGCCGTAGATCATGACCGTCTTGCCGGTCGCAGCCTTCATGTCGATGCGGTGCCGGCGCCCCGAGAAGGCGAGCTCGATCCCTTCATGCACCAGCCCTTCGGCATGCGCCCGCGCGCCGGCGCCGATCTGGTCGAGCAGCGCAACGGTTCCCTCCTCCAGCAGCCCGGCACGGATGCGGCCGAGCACATAATCGGGGCTCTGCCGCTCCAGAATGACATTGTCGATGCCGTAACGGTGCAGCAGTTGCCCAAGCAACAATCCAGCCGGCCCTGCCCCGATGATTGCGACTTTTGTCCGCAATACTTGCTCCTCCCGATCCTGTAGGCTTTCGTCGCGGCTCGCTTGTCGCAGCCGTCCGCGCACGATAATTATATCATATAACGGTTGGGCAAAAGGGAGTGCGCGGCGGCACGTCGCGCCAGTTCCGGCTTGAACGCGCCGGCCAATTAGATAACATGTTAATTAACGAGACCGGGCCATCGAAGCCCGCCGTCAAAAGAGGGAGAGACGCGTGATGAGGAAAGCCTGTCTGGCGTTGCTGCTGGCAGCAAGCGTGAGCCCTGCGTTCGCGCAGGACAAGACCTTCGATTTGAAGATCTCCCACTGGGTGCCGGCCTCGCATCCGCTGCAGAAATCGCTCGAGGACTGGGCCGCCGCGGTCGAGAAGGATTCCGGCGGCACCATCAAGGGCAAGGTGTTTCCGGCCCAGCAGATGGGCAAGGCGTTCGATCATTACGACATGGCGCGCGACGGCATCGCCGACGTCACCTATGTCAATCCCGGCTACCAGCCCGGCCGCTTCCCGATCATCGGCGCCGGCGAGCTGCCGTTCCTGATCTCGGATGCCAAGGGCGGCTCGATGGGGCTGGACGCCTGGTATCGCAAATACGCCGAGAAGGAGATGAAGGACGTCAAATACTGCCTCGCCTTCGTCCACTCGCCCTCCTCCTTCCATTCCAAGACCAAGAAGATCGTGATGCCGGAGGACGTGAAGGGCCTGAAGATCCGCCCCGCTCACGCCACCATGGCGAATTTCGTCACCTCGCTCGGCGGCACCAATGTGCAGTCCTCCGCGCCCGAAGTGCGCGACATCATCGAGCGCGGCGTCGCCGACGGCGTCACCTTCCCCTGGGGATCGCTGGTGCTGTTCGGCATCGACAAGGTGACCAAGTACGACATGGAGGCGCCGCTCTACACCACGACGTTCGTGTTCGTGATGAACAAGGACAAGTACAATGCGATGTCCGACAAGCAGAAGGCCGCGATCGACAAGAATTGCACGGTCGAGATGGCAGGCGTCGTCGGCGAGCACTGGGGCAAGTTCGAGGATGCCGGCATCGACAAGGTCAAGGCGGAGACCAGCCACGAGGTCTACAAGCTGACGCCTGAGCAGACCGCCGCCTGGAAGAAGGCCGCCGAGCCGCTGGTGAAGACCTGGAGTGACGGCGCGAAGAAGACCGGCGCGGATCCGGACGCGGCGCTTAGCGAGCTGAAGGCCTCGCTGAAGAAGTACAACGCGCTGGCGGAGTAGCTCTTCGTCGAAACACATGCGGCGGCGGGATGCATCTCGCCGCCGTTGTTCTGCAAGCGGGTCGAGACGCGAGGAACGCATTGCGCGTACTCTCCCTCTCCCGCCCGAGGATGGCATCTCTTAGGAAGCTCCCATGAAGCGCGCCTGGATGGATCGCATTATCGATTCGATCGAATGGATTGCCGCGGCTTTCGTCGGCATCGTCGCGCTCGACATCTTCCTGTCGGTGCTGCTGCGCAACACGCTGAACTATGCGATTCCGGATAGCTTCGACATCGGCCGCATGCTGCTCGGCATCCTTATCTTCTGGGGTATCGCCGCAACCTCCTATCGTGGCACCCACATCACGGTCGACCTGGTCTGGGGCAATGTCGGGCCGCGCTACCAGCGCTGGATCGACGTGTTCGCGACTCTGGTGCTGCTGTTCGTCGTGACCGTCCAGACCTGGACGCTGTTCGACAAGGTCCGCGGCACTTACAACGACAACGTCCAGACCTTCGACATGCACATGCCGACCTGGCCTTTCTTCGCGATCGCATGGATCGGCGACGTCTCCGCCGTGCTGCTGATCGCGATCCGCACCTACCGGTTGATCTTCCATCCCGAAGAGATGCACGACCCCAAGCTGAAGGCGACGGAGTAATCATGAGCACCGATGCCGTCGCCGTTATCGGCTTTGTTTCCCTGTTCGCCCTGATGCTGCTGCGCGTGCCCGTCGGCATGGCCATGGGCCTCGTCGGCGTCTCCGGCTTCTCCTATCTCGTCGGCGCCACGCCGGCGCTGAAGCTGGTCGGCCAGACCTCGATGCGCACGGTGACCGACTACACCTTCGGCGTCATTCCGATGTTTTTGCTGATGGGCTCCTTCGTCAGCAATTCCGGCATGAGCCGCGAGCTGTTCCGCGCCGCCAACGGCTTTGTGGGCCATTTGCGCGGCGGACTCGGCATCGCCACCGTCGGTGCCTGCGGCGGCTTTGCCGCGATCTGCGGCTCCTCGGTCGCGACCGCAGCGACCTTCTCCGCAGTCGCTTATCCCGAGATGCGCCGCTTCGGCTATCCGCAATCGTTTGCCACCGGCGTGATCGCGGCCGGCGGCACGCTGGGCGCGATGCTGCCGCCTTCCACGGTGCTCGCCGTCTACGGCATCATCACCGAGCAGGACATCGGCAAGCTGTTCATCGCCGGCATCATCCCGGGCATCCTGGCGATGACCATGTACATGATCACGATCTTCCTGATCGGCTATTTCCGGCCCGACTTCCTGCCCAAGGGCAAGGTGACGCCGTGGCGCGAGCGCTTCGCCGGCCTGAAGGACATCTGGGCGCCGGTGCTGCTGTTCGTGTTCGTGATCGGCGGCCTCTACGGCCTGCCCTATCTGCCGCGCTTCACGCCGACGGAAGCCGGCGGCGTCGGCGCTGCCGGCGCCTTCATCATCGGCGTGGCGACCGGCCGCCTCGACCGCGAGAAGATACTTGCCTCGCTGCTCCAGGCGACGCGCACCGCGGCCGCCGTGTTCACCGTGCTGATCGGCGCCCTGATCTTCGGCTATTTCCTCACGGTGACGCAGACCCCGCAGAAGGTGACGGAATTCCTCACCGGCCTCGGTCTCGGCCCCTACGGCGTGCTGGCGCTGATCATGGTGATGTATCTCGTGCTCGGCTGCCTGATGGACGCCATGGCGATGATCATCCTCACCGTGCCGATCATTTTCCCCGTGATCATGCATCTCGGTTTCGACCCGATCTGGTTCGGCGTCATCATCGTCATGACGGTCGAGCTCGGACTGATCCATCCGCCGGTCGGCATGAACGTCTTTGTCATCAAGAGCGTGGTGAAGGACGTCTCCTTCTCCACAATTTTCAAGGGCGTGATTCCGTTCGTGGCGACAGACCTCGTGCGCCTGGTGATCCTGATCGCCTTCCCGTTGCTGGCGACTTGGCTGCCGACGCGGATGATGGCGCATTGAGAGGCAAGCGATGACCATACCCGTACTGGAAACTAAATACGTCTTGACCGTCACCGCACGCATCGGCGACGTCGTCACCGCCGGCGAGACCGGCATCGGCATTCGCCGCATCATCCCGATCATCGGCGGCGAGGTGACGGGCGCGATCACCGGCAAGGTGCTGCCGTTCGGCGCCGACTTCCAGACCATCCGCCCGAACGAGCTGATAGATCTCGAAGCGAAGTACGCGTTCGAAACCGACGACGGCGCCATCGTCTATGTCGAGAACAAGGGCATGCGCTTCGGCCCGGTCGAGCTGTTGCAAAAGCTCAAACGCGGCGAGCCGGTCGACCCGAAGCAAATCTATTTCCGCACCGTGCCGAGGTTCGAGACCGGGCACGAGAAGTACCGCTGGCTGATGGAGCACATTTTTGTGGGCTCAGCAGCGCGGCATGCGGATCGCGTCGTGATCGACGTGCATCAGGTGATGTGAGAACACAGGCCTTAGGGTCAAGTCGGCGCCACATACTCCGCTCGTCGTCCCGGCGAAGGCCGGGACCCATACCGCGGAATCCATCGATTGCGGATGGTCTGAGCACTTAACGACTGTCGTCGCCAAACTTCTCCCGGTGGATTATGGGTCCCGGCCTTCGCCGGGACGACATAGTATCTTGGAGCAAGGCTCTACCGACCCTGAACTGCCCTTCCCTCCTTGACTCCCCCTGAATTCGTTATACAACATAACTATTCTGACAAGGACGCAAATGACACAGGGAAACGCCGAGACCGCTGACGCGGGCGCCTCCGGGCTTTTGAGGATCGAGCGGGCGGACCGGGTTTTGACCGTCGGTCTGAATCGGCCGGCCAAGCGCAATGCACTCAACGACGGCATCATCCTGGAAATCGGCGAGTGTTTTGCGTCACTGCCCGAGGATATCGGCGCGGTCGTCATCCATGGCATCGGCGACCATTTTTCCAGCGGTCTCGACCTCTCCGAACTGACCGACCATGATGCCACCGGCGGCCTGCTGCATTCGCAGATGTGGCACCGGGTGTTCGACCGCATCCAGTACAGCCGGGTGCCCGTGATCGCGGCGCTGAGGGGCGCCGTGATCGGCGGCGGGCTGGAGCTCGCCTGTGCGGCACATATCCGCGTCGCAGAACCCTCGACCTATTTCGCGCTGCCGGAGGGGCAGCGCGGCATCTTCGTCGGTGGCGGCGGTTCGGTGCGCCTGCCGCGGCTGATCGGTGTCGCCAGGATGATGGACATGATGCTGACCGGCCGCGTCTATTCCGCGACCGAAGGCACCTCCTACGGCTTTGCGCAATATGTCACGGAAGCCGGCAACGGACTCGGCAAGGCGATGGAGCTTGCGACCAAGGTCGCCTCCAACGCGCCGCTGACGAATTTCGCCGTGCTCCAAGCCCTGCCGATGATCGCGGAGGCCAATCCGCAGACCGGCCTGTTGATGGAATCGCTGATGGCGACGGTGGCGCAGAGCGACAAGGAAGCAAAACGCAGGATCCGCGAGTTCCTCGAGCACAAGACCGCAAAGGTAAAGCCGAAATCATGAGCGCGCAGCCGTCGTCCTCTTCCAGCATGGAGCGCGGCGCGAGCACTTCCCCGCTGCGGCCCATTTCGTTCGGCGATCCCGTCGTCAACATCGAGCGGCGCGACGACGGCACGATTTATCTGCGGCCCAAACAGCCGCTCGGCGATTATCCGACCCGCATCACCGACCGCCTGCATCACTGGGCGAGCGCGACGCCGGATCGCGTCTTCATGGCCGAGCGCGAAGGTGGCCGCTTCTGGCGCAAGATCAGCTACGCCGAGCTGCTCGCCGCGAGCCGGCACATCGCCTCAGGGCTCATTGCGCGCGGATTGTCGGCGGAGCGGCCGGTCGTCATCCTCTCCGGCAATTCGATCGACCACGCATTGCTGGCGTTCGGAGCGTTCTATGCCGGCATTCCGTTCTGCCCGGTGTCGCCGGCTTATTCGCTGGTATCGAAGGATTACGGCAAGCTCTCCTATCTGATGAAGCTGCTGACGCCCGGCCTCGTCTTCGCCGAAGATGCCGACAAATTCGCCGATGCGCTCGCCGCCAACGTCTCGCTCGGCACCGAGATCGCCGCATCCTACGGGCGCGTGCCGGGCCGCGACGTCACCTTGCTCGCCGACCTCATGGCGACGCCGATCCGCGGCGATCTGGACGAGGTCCACGGCAAGATCGGCCCCGATACCGTCGCGAAATTCCTGCTGACCTCGGGCTCGACCGGCAACCCGAAGGCGGTCATCAATACCCAGCGCATGATCTGCGCCAACCAGGTGATGCTGCGCGAGACGCTCGCCTTCCTCAAGGACGAGCCGCCCGTCATTATCGACTGGCTGCCCTGGAATCACACTTTTGGCGGCAACCACAATATCGGGCTGACGCTCTACAATGGCGGCTCGATGTATCTCGATGCCGGCAAGCCGGTGCCTGGAGGCATCGAGGAAACGGTGCGCAATCTCCAGGAGATATCGCCGACAGTTTATTTCAACGTGCCCAAGGGCTACGAGTCGCTGCTGCCTTATCTGCGCGACGACCAGGGCCTGCGCGCGAAATTCTTCGACCGGCTGCACGCGATGTTCTTCTCGGGCGCGGCTCTGTCGCCGTTCGTCTGGAACAGCCTCGACGAGCTCGCGGTGAAGGAAAAAGGCTACCGCGTGCCGATGCTGACAGGCCTTGGCGCAACCGAGACCGCGCCGTTCTTCATGTCGGTCAACCCGCGCACCAGCCGCTCCGGCCATGTCGGGCTTCCCGTATCCGGCAACGATGCCAAGCTGGTGCCGAACAACGGCAAAATGGAAGTTCGTTGCAAGGGGCCGAACGTGATGCCCGGCTACTGGCGCCAGCCCGACATCACCGCACAATCGTTCGACGAAGAAGGCTTCTACAAGCTGGGCGATGCGCTCAAGCCTGTCGATCCCGACGATCTCAACGCCGGCTTCGATTTCGACGGCCGCATCGGTGAGGATTTCAAGCTCGGCAGCGGCACCTGGGTCAGCGTCGGCCCGTTGCGCGCGCGCTTCGTTGCGGCCTGCGCACCGCTGGTGCGCGACGTCGTCATCGCCGGCATCAACCGTGACGAGGTCTCCGCGCTCGTCGTGCTCGATCTCGACGGCTGCCGGCTGATCAACCCGACGCTGCCGACCGACGACCTCGTCGTCGCGACCCGCGACCGGCTGGTGCGCGAGGCATTTCGCGAACGGCTGACCCGCTTTCTCGGCGCGGCCACGGGATCCTCGACGCGGATCACGCGCGCGATCCTCATGGACACGCCGCTCTCGATCGACAAGGGCGAGGTAACCGACAAGGGCTCGATCAACCAGCGCGCGGTGCTCGAGCATCGCAGCCTGCTGATCGAGGAGCTCTACGCTGCCAATCCATCGGACCGTGTGATATCGGTCGGGTAAGAAATATCGCACCAGGGAGAACGCCATGTTGTTGAAGGATCAGGCTGTCATCGTCACCGGCGGCGCGTCGGGACTTGGTGCGGCGACTGCGCGAAAGCTGGCGGCGCAAGGCGCCAAGGTCGCGGTGTTCGATCTCAATGCCAAGCTCGCCGAGACTGTTGCCGCCGAGATCAAGGGCGTCGCGGTGGCTTGCGACGTCTCCGATGCCGCTTCGGCGGAAGCTGCGATCGCGCAGGCGACCAAGGCCCATGGACCCGCGCGCGTGCTGGTCAATTGCGCCGGCATCGGCGTAGCCAAGCGCGTCGTCGGCCGCGACGGCCCGATGGCGCTCGCCGATTTCGACAAGGTGATCAAGGTCAATCTGATCGGGACCTTCAACATGCTGCGCCTTGCCGCAAACGAGATGTCCAAGCTCGAGCCGCAGGCGACCGGCGAGCGCGGCGTCATCATCAACACGGCTTCCGTTGCCGCTTATGACGGCCAGATCGGGCAATCGGCCTATTCGGCCTCAAAGGGCGGCATCGTTGGCATGACGCTGCCGATCGCGCGCGAGCTGGCGCAGTTCGGCGTCCGCGTGCTGACGATCGCGCCCGGCCTGTTCCTCACGCCGCTGCTCGCCAACCTGCCGCAGGAAGCCCAGGACTCGCTCGCCGCCGCGATCCCGTTCCCGCGCCGGCTCGGCCACGCCGACGAGTTCGCGGCGCTCGCCCTGCACATGGTCGAGAATTCGTACCTGAACGGCGAAGTGGTGCGCCTCGACGGCTCGCTGCGCATGGCGCCGAAATAGGACGCGGCCTATGTTCGTGAACCGGCGCGACGTCCAGATCCAGTGGGGTGACTGTGACCCCGCCAACATCGTCTATTACCCGCGCTATTTCGCGATGTTCGACGATTCGACGTCGACCCTGTTCGAAGTCGCCGGGTTCTCCAAGCAGGACCTGGTCCGCAAATACGGCTTGGTGGGCATTCCCATGGTCGACACCCGCGCCAAGTTCTACATCCCCTCGACTTATGGCGACTGGATCACCATCGAAACCAAGGTCGAGAGCATCAAGCGCTCGAGTTTCGAGGTGAAGCACAGCGTCTACAAGGGCGAGGCGCTGGCGCTCGAGGGTTTCGAGACCCGCGTCCTGGTCGGCCGCGACCCCGTTAACCCCGACAAACTGAAATCGGCACCGTTTCCTGCGGAAATGGTAGCCAAATTCACGGGGAGCGATGCCCGGAGCTAAATCGCCACATCACCAAAAGAGGGGGCTGAATTACCCCCCGATTTCTGCTTTCAAAGAAACACATAAAGGGAGGAATAGATGAAACGCTTTTACCTGACCGCCGCCGTCACCGCGGCCGCGCTTGCGCTGCCGGCCGTGCCCGCGCTGGCCCAGACCGCCGAGGTCACCATCGGCATCACCACCACCACGACCGGCCCGGGCGCAGCGCTGGGGATTCCCGAGCGCAATGCGCTGGAGTTCGTGCCGAAGGAGATCGGCGGCGTGCCGCTGAAGGTGATCGTGCTCGACGACGGCGGCGATCCCACCACCGCGACCACCAACGCCCGCCGCTTCGTGACCGAATCCAAGGCCGATATCATCATGGGCTCGGCGCTGACGCCGCCGACCATCGCGGTGTCCAACGTCGCCAACGAAGCCGGCATTCCGCATTTCGGCCTGGCGCCGTTCCCGATCACGCCGGAGCGCATGAAGTGGTCGGTGGCGATGCCGCAGCCGATCCCGATCGTGGGCAAGGTGCTGTACGACCACATGAAGGCCAAGGGCGTGAAGACGGTCGGCTATATCGGCTATTCCGACTCCTATGGCGACCTCTGGTTCAACGATTTGAAGGCGCAGGGCGTGCCGATGGGCATGACCATCGCCGACGAGGAGCGCTTCGCTCGTCCCGACACGTCGGTGACCGGACAGGTGCTGAAGCTCGTGGCTGCGAATCCCGACGCCATTCTGGTCGGCGCTTCCGGTACCGCGGCCGCGCTGCCGCAGACCGAGCTGCGCGAGCGCGGCTATCAGGGCCTGATCTACCAGACCCACGGCGCCGCCAGCATGGACTTCATCCGCATCGCCGGCAAAGCGGCGGAAGGCGTGCTGATGGCCTCTGGTCCCGTCATGGATCCCGAGGATCAGCCGGACGAAGCCGCCACCAAGAAGCCGGGCCTCGCGCTCAACTCGGCCTATGAAGCCAAGTACGGCCCGAACAGCCGCAGCCAGTTCGCCGGTCACTCTTACGATGCGTTCGAGATTCTCAAACGCATTATCCCGACGGCACTCAAGACGGCGAAGCCCGGCACGCCGGAATTCCGCGAAGCGATCCGCCAGGCGCTGCTGTCGGAGAAGGAGCTTGCGGCGAGCCAGGGCGTCTACAATTTCACCGAAAAGGACCGCTACGGCCTCGACGAGCGCTCGCGGATTTTGCTCACGGTGAAGAACGGCAAGTACATGCTGGTGAAATAGACGCAGCGGCAGGATTGAGACGACGAGAGCCGGCCCGATGGGCCGGCTCTTTCTTTTGGCTCCTAGAATGGCATTGCCATATTATCGTCATGGCCGGGCTCGTCCCGGCCATCCACGCCTTGCCATACGGCGCGAAGAACGTGGATGCCCGGGACGAGCCCGGGCATGACGAAGAGAATACGCCGCGTTCCTACGCCGCCTGTCGCAGCGGGGTCCAGGCGAACTCCGGATAGTAATTGTCCATCATCCGGTCGACATAGGCGGTGAGGTTCGGAAATCCCTCGGCGCGACGGCGCAGTGCGGATTCGAAGAACGGCGTCAGGATGCCGGCGAGTGCACCGAAGGCGGTGGCATCGACGCCGCAGGGCTTGTTGCCCATCAGATAGGACTTGTCGCCGAGTTGCACCGAGAGCGCAAACAGCGAGCGCACGGCGAGATCGACGTCGTCATCGGGCGCGTGCCGTCCGAGTCCGGAGAGCAGGTAGTTCTCGGCGACACGGAATTGCGCGTCCTCGCGCAACTTCTCGCGATTGTGCTCCGGCGCGCCGTCGAAGAAATGCGCAGGCCCCTTGGCGAAGTTGACCGGGTCGACCCAGCGCGCCCCGACCAGCGCAAAATAAACGTGATGCTCGATCATACGCTCGAATGCCCAAGCTTGTGCGCGCTCGGCAAGCGACAGGCCGGCGTCGAAATCGAAGCCATAGCGGCGCTCGATATGGGCGCGGATGAAGGTGGAATCGGCCACCGCCTCACCGCCATCGTCGATGAAAGGCAGCTGTCCCTTGGGAGAGGCGGGCGGCATCGCCCGCTCCTTACGGTAGGGCAATCCCGCCATCTTGAGCTGCACCTCGGTCTTGGTGACGAAGGGGCTGATTTCCGGCAGGCCGAAGCCGGTGCCAAAGCCGTAAAGCGTGATCATGAAGGCTCTCCTGAAAACGACCGAAAGAGTTGAGGGAACTTAACCGCGGGCTGCTGCCACCATGGTGGCAGCAGCCGTGATATCTTCTGCGAAACGGGCCCCCCGCCAGGCGCGGGCCATGACATGATGGACCAACGCGTCCGCGGCCTCGACCAGGAAGCGGGCCACCGCGGTCGCGAGCGCAAGGCGGAGGTCGACGACCATGAGATCAAGCGATACGAGGCGGCCGCACACCCATGCGTACCAAGCTCGGACTTGCAAACGCAGGACTTGCAAACGCAGGACTTGCAGAGGCTGGACCCGTAAAGGCTGGGTCCGCCACAGCGCCGCGGCCGGGCCGAAATGAGTTGGAATGATCATGGACAAATCCTCTTCAGTCGACGTGTTGACCCGGTATAGAACTCCCCTGCTGCCAACATCCTGTCAGCAGCCGCGCGCCGCCTTGTGAAAAAACCACCGACAAGAGACCCGTCATGAGACGCGCCGACCGGCTGTTTCAAATCATCCAGGTGCTGAGGCGCACGCGTAAGCCGCTGACGGCGGACGCCATCGCGGCCGAGCTCGAGACCTCGAAGCGCACGATCTATCGCGACATCGCCACGCTGATCGGCCAGCGCGTGCCGATCCGCGGTGAAGCCGGCATGGGCTACATCCTGGAAAAGGGTTTTGACCTGCCGCCTTTGATGCTGACACCCGACGAGATCGAGGCGGCGGTGCTGGGCGCGCAATGGGTCGCCGGCCATGCCGATCCCGCGCTGGCGCGCGCGGCTGAAGACTTGATGGCCAAGATCGCCGACACTGTCCCCGAGCGCCTGCGCCCCTTCGTGCTGGAGCCGGCAAGCCGGGCCCGGCCGAGCTGGAACAGGGAGCCGGACCGCCTGGACATGGCCCGCACGCGCACCCAGATCCACGAAGGCAAGAAGATCATGCTGCGCTATCGCGACGAACAGGGCCGCGCCAGCGAGCGCATGATCTGGCCGATTTCGATCGGCTATCTCGAAGCCGTGCGCCTGCTCGCGGCCTGGTGCGAGCTGCGCGGCGACTTCCGCAGCTTCCGCACCGACCGCGTGGTGGATGCGAGCTATCCCGACGAGAGATATCCTGAAAGGCGCGACGTGCTGCGCGCGAAATGGCGGCAGAGCCTGGTCTGGGGCCCGCCCAAGGATACCTGAAGGACACGTGACGATGGACGAGAACGCCCCCATCGACCTGTCGAGCTGCTGCCAGAGTTGCGGCGCCTGCTGCGGCTATTCGGCGAACTGGCCGCGCTTCTCGATCGAGAGCGACGAGGAGCTTGCCGGCATTCCCGAAGCGCTCGTCAACGACCGTCAATCCGGCATGCGCTGTGAAGGCGATCGCTGTTCGGCGTTGCAGGGAGAGATCGGACAAGCGACCGCGTGCGGCATCTACGCAGTGCGGCCGGAGGTGTGCCGCACATGCATGCCGGGCGATGCCGAATGCGCCATGGCGCGGCGGAAATTCGGACTGCCAATTATCGCGAGCGTTTAGGCGGGGACGGCTTCGCTGATCTCGTCGTCGATCTCGTCGTCCAGCGGCGCGAGCACCGAGAGCGGCTTGGTCGACAGCGTGATCGGCTTGCGGCCACCGGACAGCGACGGCGAGGATTTCGCCGCGCCTTCGCGCGCAAGCGCGTAGAGCGTCGAACCGACACGGCCGCCGTTCTCGATCAGGTCGCGCTCGTTGCAGCTGCCAGCGATCGCGACCGCCAGCGAGTGCAGATGGCTGCGGCGATAGCAGAACAGCGCCAGCCTGGCGCGCGCGTCAGGGGAAACACTTTCAACCAGCCTCGGCAGGCCACTCTCGCTGGCGCGGTACATCTCGCCAAGGAGTTCGTCGCGGACCGGGCACGAATCGCCTTCAAAGGTATCGCGGCTTGAAAACATTGCAGTTCTCCCTCTTGTGGGAAGATGCAGTGCAATTCTCTAACGAAAGGTTAACCACGCGGCCCGGTAGTCACCCGGGGTCCTTGCGCCCTGGCAGCGAATCAATGGCCGGAAATGCCTCCACAGCGTCATGGCCGGGCTTGTCCCGGCCATCCACGGAAGCCGAGAGGCGCAAAGAACGTGGATGCCCGGGCCTTCGCCTCGCCGAAGCGGCTTCGGCCGCGCAGGCGGGACAAGCCCGGGCATGACGACCTCTTGTGGACGCCGATGGACGACTACCTACGCCGAGACCGCCGTCCTTCAGTTCGCCGCCATGAAGATGGAGAGGCCGAAGCCGGTCAGATGGTGCAGGGCCTGGTCGACACCGATCAGGGTCCAGAACCAGGGATGCGCAAGATCGACACCGAAATTGGCCGAGACCAGGCCCTTGGCGCGGTCGATCGTGATGTGGATCACGAAGTCGATCAACGCCACAAACCAGAATTTCGGCGCCACGATCAGGATCAGCGGAAGCGCAACCGCAAGGTGAACCAGGCAGTGCACCAGGAGCGGCAGGGCCCAGCCGTGCTTCTGGTCCTTGCCGTGCGCCATCCAGGCAGTCTGGAGCACGAAATCGGCGATGATGTGCTTGAACGTGAGCAGCAACATCCAACCAATGAGGGCTTCGACCGGAACCGCCGATGACAGGGGTGGAAACGACAAGGCGCCCTCATTGACGTGACAAGAAGAATTGGAGCGTTCAGCGCAATCTCTTCCTGGACCGGTCAAATCGCCGGGACGTGCGATTTATGACATCTCCCGCGACGGAATGCAGCCGGGGGGAACCGGAAAATCGCCAACTGTGGCTAACCGGTGATAGGATGACCAATCGCCACGGCCGAGCTGAGTAAGGTTACCTTCGGCTCGGAATTTGCTTTCCGCAGCCTGCGCGCTATCATTGCCGGTAGAGAATATCTTTCTTTTTTCAGACGTTTACGAATTACAGGGCGACCGCAGCGATCACATCCGCGATGCCGCCCGCCACCGGAATCATAAGGCCAGAGTGCTGCCATGAGTACTGAGGGCCCTACCTCATCGCCGATCGAGCCACCGCCCCGGCGACCCAAGGTGATCAAGACCAACCAGCAGCAGGTCTTCCTCTACGTCGTGCTGACCCTGCTGTTGTCGCTTGCCACCGTCTGGGGCGGCCGCATGCTGGTGCACAATTCGGAGACGCTGACCTTTGCCGTCGGCGCCCCCAACAGCGACGAGGCGCTGTTCGCAGCCAAGCTCGCCGCGGTCCTGAAGAACAACGCCTCGCGCTTTCGGATCAAGATCGTCAACAACGCCGACAACGCCAAGGCGATCGCCCAGTTCGATCGCAAACAGGCCGACCTCGCGGTGCTTCGCACCGACGCCAAGGTGCCGTTGCGGGCACGCACGCTCGCGATCCTCGAGCACGATCTCGTGCTGCTGCTCGGGCCCGGAAACAAGAAGATCAAGTCGCTCGCCGAGCTGAAGAAGAAGAAGGTCGCCGTCCTCGCCGACAACGAATCCTCGCTCGCCTTCGTCCGCGGCATCCTCGACATTCCCGACGGTGCGGACGCGGCGAAGATCCAGATGGCGCCGCAGGGCGCAACGCTCGACAAGCTGTTCGCGCCGGCAAGCGGCTTTGGCGCGGTCGTCGCCATCGTCCACGCCTCGCGGGCGGTGCGGGACAAGGCGTATGAGCAGGTCGCCAGGCGCGGCGGCTTCACACTGAACGCGATCGACGAGGCGAAAGTGCTGGCGCGCAAGATCCCCGGCATTTCCAGCGAGACACTGACGGCGGGCATGCTGTCCGCATCACCGGAAATTCCCGACGACGATCTCGACACGATCGGGCTCGAATGGTTGCTGGTCGTCCAATCCAGGATGTCGCCGACGGCGGCCGGGGATCTCGCGCGCATCGTCTACGAGAACAAGTCCGCGCTCGGGCTCGACGGCGGCTTTGCCAGCAGAATCGAGCCCGCGTCCGTCGAGAAGGACGCCTTCGTGATCGCGCATCAAGGGGCGGCCGACTACATCAACGACGACACCAAGTCGTTCATGGATAAGTACAGCGACCTGATGTATCTGGGCGCTGCCGCGCTCAGCGTCATCGGCTCGATCTTCGCCGCGATCTACGCCAAGATCACCCGGATCGCGCCGGAGAAGGCCAGCGAGCTCGCCACCGCGATCCTCGACGTCGGCGAGCGGATCGAACACGCTCATTCGCTGGACCAGCTCGAATGTCTCCAGGACGAGCTGGAAGGCATCTTGCGTGGCGCCGTCATCGGCTTGCGAGACGGCACGATCAGTAGCGACGGGCTCGACACATTCAAGCTCGGCTACGAATTCGTCCGCGACGAGATCGGCATGCGCCGCGACTACCTCAAGCGCCATGCGGGCGAGAGCGGGAAGGCCGCTCACGATGTGGCCCCTCCCCAGCACGACGAGAGCAATGTCGTGGTGGTGAAGACAGCTCAGAGTGCCTGACCTGTCGGTTTGAGGGTCTGCGGCGACGCCTTGCCGGCACGTCCGCGGGCGACCGGGCTTTAGTCCGGGAACCGTGCTCGTCCACAACCGTTTGCTCCCGGGTACAACCGGAGACCGCGCGATGCGTGCACTCCTCATCATCTTCCTGCTGGGCATGCTGGCGGCGGTAGGCTATTTCGCCTATTCCGCGATGGCGGTCGACGGCGAGCCGATCCCGACGGAAGGCTATGTGGCGCTGGCGCTGGGAGCCGGATTTTCCGTTCTTGTCGGCATCGGCTTGATGGTGCTGCTGTTCTTCAGCAGCCGTCGCGGCTACGACGAACCGCCGCATTTCAAGTAGCGGCGCGTGGCCCGTGGCCGCGCCTGTCGTTGACGGCCTCGGCCCGGGCAGGCACTTTGGCACCGAGGTTCCAGCCGGGGACCGCAAAGACAAAACCGAGCCGCCGTCCCGCATGTCCAAGCCGCTGATCTCCGCTCTGGCCCAGTTCGCGGCCGCCACGGCCGGCCGCAACATGACCAGGGCGGCCTATGTGGCAGTCGGCGTCGGCGTGCTCGGCATGATGCTCCTGACGGTCAATCCGGCCTATGAGACGGCGCATCGCTGGGTCGATGCCCTGCTTTGGACCTGCCTCGTCTACTTCGTGTTCGAATGGGTGGTCCGGCTGCGCCATATGGCGCGACAGGGGCGCCTTGCACTCTACATGTCGTCCTCCGCCGGGCTGGTCGACGCGGTCGGAGCGTTGGCCGTGCCGGCCGCGCTGATTCTGGGGATCGAGCCGAGGACGGCGTGGCTGCTCAGTGTGCTCTGGGTCCTGAAGGTGGTGCCGGGGATTCCCGGCCTGCGGCAGCTCCGCCGGGTGCTGGTGCTGGAATCGGGGCCGCTGCTCAGCGTGCTCGTGATCTTCCTGATGGTGGTCTTCCTGGCCTCGGTCGCCGAATATTTCCTGGAACGGGACGTGCAGCCGCAGACGTTTGGCAGCGTCCCGGCCGCGCTGTGGTGGGCCGTCGCTACCCTGACGACGACGGGCTATGGCGACGTCGTGCCGGTGACGCCGCTGGGCCGCATGGTGGCGGCGCTGGTGATGATCTCCGGCCTCGGTGTGTTCGGCCTCTGGACCGGTATTTTGGCGACCGGCTTTGCCGCGGAGACCCGGCGCGACAATTTCCTCAAGACCTGGGAATCCGTCAGCAAGGTGCCGTTCTTCGCGGCGCTCGGACCGGCGGCCATCGCCGACGTCACCCACATGCTGCGCACCATGGAGCTGCCGGCGCGCACCATGATCATCCGCAAGGGTGCGCAGGGCGACTGCATGTATTTCATCGCCGCCGGCGAGGTCGAGGTCGACCTGCCCGGCAAGAAGGTGCGGCTCGGCGATGGCGCGTTCTTCGGCGAGATGGCCTTGCTCGGCAACAATTTGCGCGGCGCCAATGTCTCGACCACTAAGGTGTCGCGGCTTCTTGTGCTCGACCTCGTCGACTTTCGCGTGCTGATGGCGCGGCATCCCGATCTCGCCGAAACCATCGATGCCGAGGCGAAGCGGCGCACGCTCGAAAACAAATGATGGCGACAAGCAAGTAAATGGAGACACGAATGTCGGACTCAGCCGACGCAGCCACTGGCCCGGTGCTCGAACTCATTGGCGCACGCGCCACCATCCGCCTCAACCGGCCCAAACATCTCAACCGGCTTCAGGCCGAGGATCTCGGCGAGCTGGTCAAGCTGTTCGACCGGGTCGAGGCCGATCCTGATATCCGCGTGCTGGTACTGACAGGCACGGGGCGCGCCTTCTCCGCGGGCTATGACCTCAACTCCGTTGCCGAGCGCGCGGTCAGCGCGAGCGAGCAGCAGAGCGCGGGCTCGGCCTTCGAGGTGGTCGTCAACCGGCTGGAGGATCTCGGCGTACCCACGATCTGCCGGCTCAACGGCGGCGTCTATGGCGGCTCGACCGACCTCGCGCTCGCCTGCGATTTCCGCATCGGCGTCGACACCGCCGAGATGTTCATGCCTGCGGCCCGGCTCGGCCTGCACTATTACAGCAGCGGCATCAAACGCTATGTGACGCGGCTCGGCGTCGACAATGCGAAGAAGCTGTTCCTGACCGCGCAAAAGATCAGCGCGCCGGAGATGCTGCGGATCGGCTATCTCACCGATATGGTGGCGGTCGAGTTTCTGGACGAGGAGGTCGATAAGCTCGCCAACATCCTCGCCGGCAACGCGCCGCAGGCGATGCGCGGCATGAAGCGCGCCATCAATGAATTCGCCCGCGGCGAACTCGACGAGCAAGCCGCCGACCAGCGTCACCGCGACAGCATGCGCGGCGACGAAATCAAGGAAGGCATCCAGGCGTTCGCGGAAAAGCGGCCGCCGCGGTTTTGAGGGAGATGGACATTATTGCGCAACAGCGCGCCACACCCTCGGTGTCGGTCCTAGTGCGCCTTACCCACCAGCCGCCGCAGCATGCTGCGCCGCCATCTCATCATCCGCCGCGTTGATGCGTTGGAATGCGGGCCGCACCGTCATGCGTTCGGCATAGCGGACGAACACGTCCTTCTTCGGCACAATACCGAACATCATCGTCCAGCTGAACGCGACGCCCCACAACACATCTGCGGCCGTCATGCGCTCGCCGAGCAGATACGGCCCCTTCGACAGCTGCGCCTCGAGCGCACCGAGCATGGTGTCATAGTCGGCATAGGGCGATTGCGTAATCGGTGCCGGCTCGCGCTGCATGAACTTGTCGATCAGGGCCGGTTCGAACGAAGCACCGTAATAGGCGATCCAGCGCAGATAAGGGCCGCGCAACGGATCGTTCAGCGCGGGCGTCAGCCCGGCCTCCGGAAACAAATCGGCGAGATAGATGGTGATCGCGACCTGCTCGGTCACGAGCTGCCCGCGGTGGTGGATCGCCGGCACCTTGCCGAGCGGGTTGATGGCGAGGTAGGCCGGCTGGCGCTGCTCGCCGGCCTTCATGTTGAGGACGTGAAGATCATAGGGCGCCCCCAGCTCCTCCAGCAGCACCCGCGTGCCGGTGGCGCGGCTTTGCGGCGAATAATACAGCGTGATGCGGTTCGGATCGGTCATGGCAGGTCTCCATCTGGCCGGCTGGCGATGGCGTTGTAGCGGATCATACCTGACATCCTGTGTCAGGTATGGTTTAAAGGATCATGCGCGCGAGCCGGATGCTGTCGATCCTCACCACCCTCCAGGCCAAGGGGCAGGTCACCGCGCCTGAACTCGCGGAGGCCTGCGAAGTCTCGGTGCGCACGATCTACCGCGACATCGACGCGCTCGCGGCGTCGGGCGTGCCTGTCTATGCCGACCGCGGCGCGGAGGGCGGCTATCGCCTGCTCGACGGTTATCGCGTGCGGCTGAACGGTCTGTCGCAGAGCGAGGCGGAAGCGCTGTTTCTGGCGGGATTGCCGGGCCCGGCGGCGGCGTTCGGGCTGGATGCGGCGATGATCGCCGCACAGAACAAGCTGATGGCCGCGCTGCCCGCCAATTTGCGCGAAGACGCCGGACGGATGCAGGAGCGTTTTCACCTCGACGCGCCGGGCTGGTTCGGCGAGGCGGAACAACCAAGGCACCTGCGCACCATCGCCGGCGCGACCCTGCGCGGGACATTGATCAAGATCCGCTACCAGAGCTGGCGCGCCGAGAGGCAGCGCCGCGTCGCGCCGCTCGGTCTCGTGCTGAAAGGTGGCAGCTGGTATCTCGCAGGTCTGGTCGACGGCAGCGTGCGGACCTATCGCGTCGCGCGCGTGCTCGACTGCACCGCGCTCGACGATCGCTGTGAGCGGCCCGCCGGCTTCGATCTCGCCGGCTATTGGCGGGACGCAACGCTGCGTCTCGAGGCGGAGATGCATCCCAATGTCGCGATCGTTCGGCTGTCGCCCTTCGGCGTGAAACTGCTCGATGCACTGAGCCAGCCTTACGTCAGGGCGCGGACGCAGTTCGAAGAGACCGCAGATGCAGACGGCTGGCGCATTGCCAGAGTGCCGACCGGCAAGACGTCATGGCATGCCGCGGCCGAATTGTTGCGGCTCGGGCCAGAGGCCGAAGTGCTGGAGCCGGCCGATCTGCGCGAGAAGATGGCCGAGCTGACGGAGGCGATGGCCGTGCGCTATCACGCGGCGCGGAAAACAGGACGGCGGCGCAATCCGCCGCGAGCGACGAAACACTCCTGAAACACGATTCTCCCCGCGCCGCGTGAACGCATCCGCGTTTCGGCTCGACCGAGATGCAGGGACACAACAACGGCCCCTGCGCCACACTGGAGAATGAAGATGTTTCGTAAGCTTGCACTTGGTCTGATCGCCGCCGGTTCGCTCGGCGTTGCCGCTCTCGCCCCGACCGCCGCGTCGGCCCACGGCTTCCACCATCACTGGGGTCACGGCTGGGGCTTTGGCGGCGTCTATGTCAACAGCGGCGTCAACAATTGCTATCAGGAGCGCGTCGTCCAGACCCGCCACGGCCTGCGCGTCCGCGTCGTGAACGTCTGCGCGTACGGGATCTACTGATATCTCGCATTCACGACAAAGCCCCGATCGCACCGCGATCGGGGCCTTTGCGCGTCAAATTTTTTCCACTAGCCGGCCTGTCTATGCCGCCGAAACCAGGCCCAGGTCTCACGCGTCGTCCTGATGTAGCCGCGGCCACGATGGACGATTTCGCCGTCGACGATCCCGTTCAGCTTCGGCAGCGCGTGGAACGGGATCGAGGGATAAGCGTGGTGCTCGACATGGTAGGGCATGTTCCACGCGATCCATTTGACGATTGCGCCGGTGTAGGTGGTGCGAGTGTTCTGGAACGCGCTGCGGGTGCGCTCGCAGCCGGTGTGCTCCGCATAGAGATAGGGCCGCAAGAAGAACTGCCCAATGATCAGTGGCACGATCCAGACCCAGAGCAGCAGCGCCGACGAGAACCACAACGACAGCACGAGCAGCGCGACATAGAATCCGGCATAGACGCGCGCCTCGGTCACGATGACCGCACGCTTGTTTTCCGGGATCCAGGGCACGGTGACCTTACCACTGATGGCATGGCCGAGCATCAGCCAGAGACGGCCGGCGACCTGCAGCACGCCGCTATAGGCGAGCGCGAGCTGGGTGTCGGATTTCGGTTTGACGCCGACGACCAGCTCGGGGTCCTTGTCCGGATCCTGGGTGTAGCGATGATGGTCCCAGTGAAACAGGCAGTAATATTCGTAAGGCAATCCGATGACGAAACCCGAGAGATAGCCAACCACGAGATTGAGGCCGCGGCTTTTGAACGCGGTCTTGTGCGCGGTCTCGTGCACGGCCATGAACAGGAAGGCGACGAGATAGCCCTGCACCGCCATCAGCGGCAACGCCCAAAAGACACCCCAGGTCGAAGAGACCCTACAGATCAGCGCGCCGACCAGTACAACCAGGCCGTAATGGCTGAGGCTTTGCGCGGCACCCCTGAGATTGGAGCGCACCGACAATTCGCGCAGCATCGCCGGCGTCAGCGGCTTCAAGCGATGGCTGGACTCTGAAATCGTTGCGTCGCTCATGATCGGATGTCTGCCCTACTTGCCGAGAAGCTCTGCGATCTCGGCCTTGATGAAAGCCCGATCGCGCGGATTGTTGACGGGGTTGCCGGCGCGATGGCCATGCAGCGACGGGATCGGATGCAGCACCGCAGAACGCGCGTTGACCAGCCGGCCGAGTTCGTCCTCGTTGTCGCGAACGTCGAAATAGCGATCGGTCGCGCCCGGCATCAGCAGCATGTGCCCCTTGATCGCACCGAGCGCGCGATCGAAATCGCCGTCGAAGGTCGTGCAGCGACTGATATCGCCATTCTGCCAGATGCCGATCTGCGCCAGGAGATCGTTGGCATCGCGCCGGGCAAACGCCGCGTCCCAGGTGCGGACGAGATAGTCGTCCAGCGAGGTGAAGCCTGCTTCGCGCCAGATCTCGTCGCGATAGAAGCCGTGCGACATCGCCCAACCCGCGTAGACGCGCCCCATGGCGCGATAGCCTGCGACGGGCTTCTCGACGAAGCGGCCGTCGCGGAAGGCCGGATCTGCCGTCAGCGCGGCCTTCACGCTTTCCAGGAAGACGTAATTATAGGGCGCGCAACGGGCACTGCCGCAGACGACGGCCGCCCGCTCGACCATATCGGGATGCAGCGCCGCCCAGTGATAGGCCTGCATGCCGCCCATCGACCAGCCATAGACCAGGGCAAGCTTCGAGATGCCGAACTGCTCGGCAAGCAACCGATGCTGGACCGCAATGGCATCGTGATAGGTCGGGATCGGGAATGGCGCGGCGCTATTCGACGGCGAGGACGACAGGCCGTTACCGAACAGGTTCGGGATCACGATGAAGTAGCGTGTGGGGTCGAGCACGCCGTCGGGGCCGATCAGCCACTCGGTGTCGGTGTGCTGCGCGCTGAACGAGGTCGGGTAGAGAATGACGTTGTCCTTGTCCGGACTGAGCGTGCCGTAGGTCTTGTAGGCGAGCTTGAGCGAAGGGACGACGGCCCCGGACCGGAGCGTGACGTCGCCGGCCTCGAAGATCTCGTAGTCGCGCCCTGCCGTCATGGACCGAACTCCCGCTCACGCGACAAGCGCGCCGCGGAAACAGCGATGCATCGATCATGCCGGTCCCGCAGACGCATCATTGCGTCACGCTTAATAACTGTACTTATAGTCCATTTATTGTGAATCAGCAAGATAAATCCGGTCGCAAGCCGGCTCAGGCGATGGCGGCCAGATAGCGCGCGACAGAGGCCGCGAATGCGGCCTTGGCGCCTGCTGCGATGTCGCGACCCCACCAGGCACCGTAGATGCGGTCGAACGCCAGCGGCTCGACGGCCGCCGCAATCCGTCGCACCGCGGCGGCATTGAGCGGCATGTAGTTCGGATAGGAGTACATGAAACTGACGAAGCGGCGATCCATCGTCACCTGCGCGATATCGCCGGCGAGCAGCGCACCCCTGCTGTCCGCACCGCGCGCATAGTGCAGTATGGTGGCGCCGGGGAAATGACCGCCGGTGCGCAACAGCAGCAAATCGTCGGAGATGCGATGGCTTGCGGCGGTCCAGTGCACGATGGACGCATACGGACGCGTCACCCATTGGCGATCATCGGCGTGCAAATAGACCGGCACCCCGCCGAACGCCTCGCTCCAGTCGGCGAGCGCGCCATAGTAATGCGGATGCGAGATCGCAATCGCCTTCAGGCCACCGCGTGACCGCACATGCGCGATCGCCTCCGGCGTCGCCAGCGGTACGCAGTCCCACATCAGGCAGCCGTCCGCGAGCGGCACCAGCAGCGCCCGCTGACCGATGGCAAAGCTTGGCTCGAGTGCGATCCCAGTCAGGCCGAGATCGTCGCGCCAGACGATGCGGTGACGTTTCGAGAGCGCCTCGCGCGTGAGGAAAGTCTGCCCCTTCCAGCCGACGAATTGCCGTTCGTCCTCGCAGATCGGACAGGACGCGGGGGGATTTTTGCCATCCGGGAATTGCGCGCCGCAGGTTTCGCAGGTCCAGAGGGGCATGCCCTACTCCCGACAGAGACGATCCAGCGTCAATAAGGAATTGCTGGCCATGACTGCAAGGCCCACGGTCGGCCAGACCTGCGTGCGGACGGCCCCGGAACCTGTCGCAATGATCATTCCACGGTGATCCAGGACCTGTCTCCGTTCGTTCCCAGACCCACAGGTCGCTTGTCGAGGCGCTATGATCGCTGCTATCCGAGCTTTAGATGCGCCAATCCGGGCGAAGGCTGGTTTTCCCCGGAGGCTTGAAGCGCGGCTGTCGACTGGCACGAGCAAAGGGCCGAACACAAAGGTGGATTGGGCTGATCTGATCGGACGCGTCGCCTCGACCCGGGACCGGGAGGCCTTCAAGCGCCTATTCGAGCATTTCGCGCCGCGCATCAAGGGACTGATGCTGAAGGCCGGGTGCAGTTCGGACGAGGCGGAGGAGATTGCTCAAAATACCATGATCGCCGTCTGGCGGAAGGCAGGCCAGTTCGATCCTGCGACGGCCGGGGCCGCGGCATGGATATTCACCATCGCGCGCAACTTGCGCATCGATTTGTTCCGCAGCAGGACGCGGGCAGACCGCCTGCGGGGCACCTCTGAGCTTCTCGAGACGCCGGATCCCGCCGAGCCCGCGGATGCCGTCATGTCCCGGGTGCAGGATGCCGCGCGGATCAATGCGGCCGTCAAGCAGCTCTCGATGGAGCAATCCATGGTGGTGAGGTTGTCGTTCATCGAGGAGAGGCCGCACCCGGAAATCGCGAGCCTGCTCGGCATTCCGCTCGGAACGGTGAAGTCGCGGATCAGGCTGGCGATGAACCGCCTGAGAGACATATTGGACGAAGAAGCATGACGATCAGCCATCATCCACCGGAAGATCTTCTGGCCGACTTTGCGGCCGGCAGGTTGGAAGAAGCCCATCAATTGGTGGTGGGGGTGCATGTTGCCGGTTGCGCACGGTGCGGCCGGTTCGTGCAGGCCATCGAGCAACTTGGCGGCTTGGCGCTTGAAGATGTCGAGCCGGTGCCGGTCGCATCGGATGCGTTCGAGCAGGTGATGTCACGCATTCACGAGGCTCCTGAAAAACGAGCGGCGCCGACTGCCGAGGTCGCTCGCGGCAACGAGCAGGATGTTCCGGCGGCGCTGCGAAACTACCGCATCGGCAAGCGCAGGCGCATCGCTCCGGGTCTGAGCATGCGGCCGATCGAGTTGTCCGGTTCGGGGACGGCGCGGGCCTTTCTGCTTCGCTCCGCTCCGGGGAGCCGCATGCTCGAACACACGCACACCGGCACCGAACTGACCCTCGTGCTCGAGGGCAGCTTCAGCCACGAGGGCGGCCGGTTTGGTCCGGGTGATTTCGACTATGGCGACGACGAGGTCGATCATCGGCCTGTGGTGGGCGACGAGGGCCCATGTGTTTGCCTTGTCGCAATGACGGGCGACCTGCGCATGAACGGCCTGCTCGGCAGGCTGATCGGGCCATTCGTGCGGCTTTGATCCGTTCGCCTCCTCCTTCCGCCGGGTGATCCGAACGCGAGCCCGGAGCGTTTCGAAGGAAACGCAAGGGGAGACAGGCCATGGCCGGTTTAAGCCTGACACGACAGGCGCAGAGCGAAACATTGCCCGAACTGCTGGCATGCGTTTCGGCGGGCGACACCCGGGCCTTCGCAGCGCTGCATATGCTGACACGGAGCAGGCTGCGCAGGACTGCGCTCGCCGTCGGAACTCCGCCCCACGACATCGAGGACATTCTTCAGGAAACCTATCTGAAGATCTGGCGCAACGCTTGTCGGTTCGACAGCGGCCGCGCTTCGGCGATGACCTGGATGTCAGCCATCGCCCGGAATACCGCCATCGACCATCTGCGGGTCAGAAGACTGCCGACTCACGAGCTGGACGAGGCGCTTCTGATTCCGACAAGTGCTGATCAGCCGGCGATGGACGATTTCGACTACGCCCGCGCCGAACCGATCGCACGCAGCGTGCTGGCTCGTTTGCCGGAAGACCGCCGCAGGCTGGTGGCGCTGGCCTATCTCGAGGGTGAGAGCCGCGCGAGCTTGTCGCGGCGCTTCGGTGTGCCGGTCGGCACCATCAAGACCTGGCTGCACCGAACCCTTCTGGCGGTACGCAAGGACTGCCTCGCCGCATCCGCTGCAGCCTGACGCGGGCGAGGAACCCGCGGGTGCCCGCAGAGATCATCGAATTTCCCAACCGAGGACACCAGGACCCGCTGGTGTCCTCCGTTGCGAGACTCGAGCAGATGGTGAGAGAGGTCGAGCATCTGGCAGCGGACCAGTCCGCGGAAGGTCTCGATCATTTGCTCGCTGTCATGGAGCGCTTCGGCGATCGTCTGGTCGATCTTGCGCACCTCGTGCTTGACGACGATGCCAGGCGGAGTGTCCAGATCGCATTCACGTCGCTCTCCGACAAGATCGCGGTGACCCGAGACGCCTTTGACGAGTGCGATGGAGCGACAGATCTCTGAATTCGGCGCGACGCTCTCCCATTCGACGCCATGAAATCAGCTCTGCGACTGATCTTAATTGAGACGGAGCAACGAGATGTTCAGCAAGGTCGCAAAACCCACCCAGCCGGCGTAGGGAATGAAAAGCGTCGCTGCCAACCGATCGTTCGCCCATTGACGCCAGACAAAGGCAAGGATCGCGGCGAACAGCGCAACAATGACGCCGAGCGCCACGTCCATGCGATGAAGCGAAAAGAAGATGGGAGACCATGCAAAATTCAGGATCATCTGCAGGCCCCATAATCTCATCGTCGTTCCGCGCGGCTCCGCCTCGAAGGTGCGGAAGCCCGCCACGGCGATCATCAGGAACAGAGCCGTCCAGACCGGCGCGAAGACCGCATCCGGCGGATTGAAAGATGGCTTGTTGAGCGCCGAGTACCACGCTCCCGGACGGTTCAGAACCCCGATCAGAATCCCCGCAGCAGGGACCAGAAACAGGAAAGCGGCGCATCGGTACCACCTGCCGGCCTTACGATCGCCATCTTGCCGCAGCGCTCCGTTGTGCGTCCCATCCATGATCAATGCGCCATTCGTTGAGCGACGAGAAATCCGGTCCAGGCGCTGACACCGGCGAGGAAGGATCCCCAGCACACGTCCGCAACAGTGAGCCCCGTCGACCAATTCCTCAGCGTTGCCTGGTTGGTCAGATCGTAGGTCGCATAAGTGAAGCAGCCCAGCATCACGCCGGACGTGAAGGCGCGCAGAGCGCCGCCATCCTGCTGAGACGGCAGCACCGCGAACCAGATCAGGCCGACGGGATACGCCAGATAAAATACTGCCGCGGCTGCGAGGTCGGGCTCCGAGCGCAACATGTCGCCCAGCACCGGCCGGTAAAGCCTCTCAACCATGGTCTTGAGCCAGATCATGTCGAGCGCGACGAAGGTCGCAGCGACCGACAGATACGTAAAGAGCAGGCTCATGTCCGGTCTCCTCTCCGGTGGTGTCGCAACCGGCATGGCAAAGGCAACGCCTGGAAACGACGTGAGCCCTTCGCTGGATCACGTTGCGCCCTCGTTCCGCCTTGCCGCGCAACCTTGTCAGGCCCTTGAACCAGATCGTGCGGCGCGGGAGTTCCGATCATTCCGGCGCCTTCTTGGGCGCTCGTGGAAAGAAAGCGCTGGTGCGTGCCTGATAGTCTCGATACCGGCGGCCGCGGGATCGAAGCATCTGAGCTTCGAGCGGGGGAATTCCGGTCACGTGCACGAGTATCCAGCCGGCGCGATCAGGCTCGCCCAGCCCCATGCGTAGCCCGGCGACAGTGCGATGACCGGGTAGGCCAGCCATCCGAGCCATTCGAAGAAGTAATTCGGATGACGCGACCAGCGCCAAAGCCCGACATCGCAGACCAGGCCCGAATTTGCCTTGTTGCGTTTGAAGCCTCGCAATTGCTCGTCGGCGATCGCCTCGCCTGCAACGGCCGCAAGCATGATGGCGGCGCCAACATAGTCCTGAACGCCCAGGGCAGCCCGTGGCGCGTGTGCAGCCAGGAAGACAGCGAATGGCAGCGGCACCGAGGCGAAGGCCTGCGACTGCAGGAACGCGAACATGCGAAGCGGCGCCTGTGAGCCCCATTCCTGCGCATAGCTCGCATATCGCGGATCGTCGATACCCGCCGCGGCGCGCCGGGCGATATGCGTCCCGAGCCTCACCGACCAAAGCAGCACGAGCCCGCCCGCGAGCATCTGGCGCATCGGCAGCGCCTCGCCAAACGGCAAAAGGGCCGCCACCGCCCCAACGAGGCCGACGGAGTAGGTCCAGATCGTATCGACCCACCCGGAATTGCCGGTTCGCTGCTGAACGATCCAGGCCAGCCCCATCAACAGCGAAAGCGCGAGAGCGATGCCGGCGACGATCAGTATTTGCAGGAAATCCATGCCTCACCATACGCAAACTCGGATCCTTACGTCCGCCCCAGGCCCCGGTTTCACGGGTGATCCACGCTGTCCGCTGGAACGTTTCCTCAGGCGTGTGTGGACGGGTCAGCTATGAGAGCTGTCCTGAGCCGGCGACGAACGACATTGGCCCGAAACCGGATGTTCCGGCCGTCGCTGGTGGTATTGGGGGGCGACAAAGCATGCGTTTGGCGGTGATCGGGACGGGAATTGCCGGCAATGCCGCCGCATGGCTCCTGTCCGAACGTCATGCCGTGACCGTCTACGAGCGCGAATTGCGGCCGGGTGGACACAGTCATACAGTACGGGTTGACTACGATGGCGAAGAGATCGACGTCGACATCGGCTTCATCGTGTTCAACGAGCCGAACTACCCGGAATTGACGTCTCTGTTCGCGCACCTGGGTGTGAAGACCGAGGAGACATGCATGAGCTTCGCGATGTCGGCCGACCATGGCCGATTTGAATGGCGGGGTGGCGGCGAGACCTTCCTGCAGGTCGCCTCCGGCCTGTTTGCCCAGCCGCGCAACCTCTTCTCCCCGTCGTATTTTCGCATGCTGGCCGAGGTCCGACGCTTCAACAAGGAAAGCGTCTCCGACTTGCGGGCTGGCCGGCTCCAGAACCTGACACTCGGCGAATATCTGCGCCAGGGAGCGTTCAGCCCGCGCCTGTTCAGCGATTATCTGGGACCGATGGGAGCCGCCATCTGGTCGTCGCCCTCAGCCGAGATCCTCGCCTTTCCCGCGGAAAACTTCATCGCGTTTTTCGACAATCACCGGCTGCTGCATCTGGATCGGCCGCTCTGGCGGACCGTCCAGGGAGGCAGCCGGCGCTATGTCGAGAAGCTCACGGCCAGGTTCAAGTCCAGCATCCGGCTCGGCTGCGCTGTGACGTCGATCCATCGCACCGAGCACGGGGTGACGATCGGCGACAGTCACGGCAATCAGGACTCCTACGACGCTGTCGTGATGGCCTGTCACAGCGATCAGGCCCTGGCGATGTTGTCGGATGCCGACCCACGCGAGAGATCCATTCTCGGCGCGATCCGCTACGCTCCAAACACGGCCTATCTGCACCGCGACCTCAACCTCATGCCGAAACGCCGCAATGCATGGGCATCCTGGAACTTCTTGCGATGGCGACGCGAAACGCCTGCCCAGAACGATGTCGCGGTGACCTACTGGATGAACCGGCTGCAGGGCATCGACGACAGCAAGCCGCTATTCGTCAGCCTCAATCCCCCTTTTGAGCCGGCGCCTCATCTCACTTTCGGCAAGTTCACATTCGCGCATCCACAATATGACGCGGGCGCGTTTGCCGCGCAGAGGAACCTCCCGCAAATCCAGGGACGCCGCCGCACCTGGTTTTGCGGCGCGTGGACCGGCTACGGATTCCACGAGGATGGCCTGCGCTCCGGCATCGCCGTCGCCGAGGCACTTGGCAGTTCGATGCCGTGGCGACAGTCCGGCGCGTTGCTGGCCCAGGCTGCCGAGTAGAAGATGTTGCAACCGGGCGCTCCAGAACGAACAGCGACGTCATCTGCAGCCGCGCTCTATCTGGGCAGGGTGATGCACGCACGCATGCGGCCCGTGCACCACAGGTTCACTTACCGGGTGATGAACCTGCTCATCGACCTCGACCGGCTTGATGAAGCGGATCGCCAGTCTCGCCTGTTCGGCGTCAATCGCGCGGCAGTCTTCAGCTTTCACGAATCCGATCACGGCAAGCGTAGCGGCGCATCCTTGAGCAGCCATGTGCGACGCCTGGCCGAGCAACGCGATATCGATCTGTCGGGAGGGCGGATCCTCCTTTTGTGCTATCCGCGGCTCTTCGGCTACGTGTTCAATCCGCTTTCGATCTACTTCTGCTATGGCAGCTGCGGCAATCTTGCGCTGCTGATCTACGAAGTCCGCAACACTTTTGGCGAAATCCATTCCTACGTCCTTCCGGTCGAGGACGCTGCTGGCGGCGGTGCCATACGACAATGCCATACGAAGGAGTTCTACGTCTCGCCATTCATGGAGATGCAAACGAAGTATCGTTTCAGCATTGCCCCGCCCGATCAGCAAGTGAGGGTCAGAATCGTGCAGACCGATGAGCACGGTGCTATATTTACGGCCGCATTCTTCGGGCAACGTCGCCCGCTGACCAGCCGCTCACTGTTGGCGACGCTCGTCACGCTGCCACTTCTCACCTTCAAGGTCGTCGCGGCCATCCATTGGGAAGCGATCCGGCTTTGGCTGAAAAATGTTCCTTACGTTCCCCGTCCGAACCAACGCTGAATGTGAAGCCATGGACCTCGCAGCCACTCACCAGACTGCTCGCTTCGATGACGTTCCCTTGCTCGCGCGGCTCGCGCTGCGGCTTGCCTCGCGGCTCAAGCTCGGCACCGTGGATGTTCGCCTTCCCGACGGCAGAACGGTGGTGTTGCGGGGAACGCATCCGGGTCCGTCCGCGACCATCGAGCTCAACAGTTACGCCTTCGCGCGAAGCCTGGTCCTGGGCGGCGATATCGGCATGGCCGAGGCTTACGTTCGAGGCGATTGGAGCACACCGGATCTCTCCCAGCTGCTTTACGTGTTCTGTCTCAACGACGACCTGGTCGATAGCGCCTTCGCCGGCAATGCATTGGTCCGGCTTTGCCGGCGCGCGCTGCATCGGCTGCGCCGAAACACGCGGCTGGGATCGCGGCTGAATATCCACGCCCATTACGATCTCGGCAACGCGTTCTTTGCGGCCTGGCTCGATCCGAGCATGACGTACTCGTCGGCATTGTTCTCGCCCGAGGCGACCGACCTGCTCGCTGCTCAACGGCACAAATACGAACAACTGGCGAAAGCGATCGAACTGCGGCCCGGCCATACCCTGCTCGAGATCGGCTGCGGCTGGGGCGGCTTTGCCGAATATGCCGCCAAAGCTTGCGGCGCCAAGGTCTTGGCGCTCACCATCAGCAAGGAGCAGCACGCATTCGCCAGCCGGCGCATCCACGAAGCCGGGCTCAGCGAGAACGTCGAGGTCCGGTTGCAGGATTATCGCGATCAGGACGGGCAGTTCGACCGCATTGCCTCGATCGAGATGATTGAGGCTGTCGGCGAGCCGTTCTGGCCGACATACTTCAATCAACTGCATCAACGGCTCAAGCCGGGCGGTCTTGCCGGCATCCAGGCGATCACCGTCCGAGACGAGCTCTTTGACAGCTACCGGCGCCGCGTGGACTTCATCCAGAGATACATTTTTCCGGGCGGGATGCTGCCTTCGCCGAATGTCCTGCGCTCGCTCGGCGAACGCGTGCAGATGCCTCTGATCCGCGAGCGGGTCTTTGGACAGGACTACGCCAAGACGATCGCGGTCTGGCGAGCGAGTTTCGGCCATGCCTGGACGGACCTGACCTCACTCGGGTTCGACGAGCCGTTCCGGCGGCTGTGGGAATATTACCTCTGCTACTGCGAGGCAGGTTTCAGGGCCGAAAAGATCGACGTCCGACAGCTTGTATTCGCGCGCCGAAGCTGACGTCGCTGACGTTTCCGGTGTGAACGAACCCTCAGGCAGCTTCCGACGTTGATCGCGCACGCTGCTCGAGCAGGCCGATCGTCGAGACCAAATTGTCACGTCGCGCGCGAAGATTAAGCGCAAGCAGCGGGTATGTCGGCTGCAGCACGTCAAACACCCCTGCTCTCGCCTCTTCCTCGAGAATGTCTGTGTTCATGAGCCGAACGCGCCACCACAAATCGGCGACCAACGCATCGAGCCGGAGTTCGCCAGCAGCACCAGAACGGGACACTTCCTGCATCACTTGCCTCAACCTGAAACGGCCTCGCTACCAAGGCCAGACTTTGGTCCTGGCTGAGCAAGCAGAGTGCCAGCTATGGGCGGCGCGATCTGGTTCCGGAACGGAGTGCTGCGCGAGCCCGCTGGTCAAGGCTTGGCGCTCAAGGCTTGGCGCTGGGGAAGTGTTGCCCGTGGAGGGCGAAAATGGTGCCCAGGAGGGAATCATACGCACCCTCGACAGGACAAATTGCTGTTTGCCCTCAATATGGCGGTGTGAGTCCCCCGGCGCGGTGGCAGAGATTCGCTCCATCGCCAAATCCGCTACCGAGTTAATCCCGCGCTTGATTTGGATCAGAGGCTTGCTCTTTCATAAGCCGATACAAATGCCCGCGACTGATGCCGAGCAGCCCTGCTGCTTGGCGCTTGTTACCGCCGGATCTCTCCAACGCGGCCCGAATTTCCGCTGCGGTTTGGGACCGGATGCGTTCCTTCAACAATCCGGACACATTCTCCGCTTCCGGCTTTGGCAGAGCATGTGCGGTGAGCACCGGCAATTGACCGGTCACGATGAAGCGAGTGAGCACGTTTTCCAGCTCCCGCACATTTCCAGGCCACCCATGCGCGCCTAGGGACGCTAACTGTTTTCGCGATAGATCCCTGGTCTCGCTGCCCAACCGCTCTCCAATCCGGGTGAGCAATTGTCGGGCGAGAAATTCCATATCGTCCCGGTCACGGAGCGACGGCACGTTGATCGGCAACACGCTCAGGCGGTAATAGAGATCCTGCCGAAAGCGGCCGACCTGGGCCAGTTCCGGAAGTGATTGATTGGTTGCGCAAACAATTCGGACATTGACCCCAACCGGAGTTGTGCCGCCTACCCGCACCATCTCATTCGTCTGAAGCACCCGCAGCAAACTGCCCTGCAGATGCAGCGGCATATCTCCGATTTCGTCCAACAACAGGGTGCCCCCGGAGGCAAGCTCGAACTTCCCCGGCTTTCCCCGGCTTCGGGCGCCCGTGAACGCGCCCCCTTCATAACCAAACAATTCAGCTTCAATCAGTTCGCCCGGGATTGAAGCACAATTAATCCAGACAAAGGGGCCCTCGGATCGGCTCGAATTCGTGTGAATCGCGTGGGCGGCCAGCTCCTTGCCGGAACCGGTCTCTCCCGAGATCAACACGGGAAGGTCGTGGCCGGCGACGACCTCGAGCGAGTGCCGGTACGCGTCCATGAGCCCGCCTTCGCCAACGATGTCGCGCATGCTGAAGCGGGAGCGCCATTGCTTGTTCGCCTGCGGCAGTGCCAGTTCGGCTTGCGCGACCCGGCGAAACGTCCTCTTCAAAGCACCGAGATTCGAGAACAGGGCCAGACCGACCGCGCCAATAATGCGGCCATCCTGAAGCACTGGGACCTGTCGCGTAATGAGTTGGTGTCCACGCACTTTCAGGGGATAACCGATATGGCTGCCTTCGCCGCGCGCCACGAGATGGAGCTTGGTTTGTGGACCAACGACATCGGTAATATGTCGCCCAATGAAGTCGTCCGCCTGGCCTTCTAGCAATCTGCAATACGGCTGGTTGATCAATACGATTGTGCCTGACGTATCAACCGCGACCAAGCAGTCCGAGACATGATCGAGGACAAGCTTCAGGAAGCTCGCTTCCTCGGACGACCCGGCGATCCACTGGGACAGAACCATTTACGGAAACCTCAGATCAGCAAACGTTACGGTTGCGCGACATACTGTCTCGCAAACGCGACACTAGCGTCACGTTCGGAAAGCGTCAAACCGTAAGGGCCGCTCCCCGCCGCACGCGTTTTGGCAACGAGAACAATTCATTAGCTGCCCCCGTGCAGCGGGGCGCGGACATGGCACGGCGCTTGCGATCTTACTGTGATGGAATCGACCTCGGGAGGGAGCGAAATGACGACCACAAGAACCATCGCAGTCGGCGATACCGTCGTGCAGGTGTCCGGAGCAGGAATGCCGATGGTGTTCGTGCACGGCTTTACGACAACAGCGGAATTCTGGCGTGAGCAGGTCGAGCCGTTCTCGACCGGTTACCAGATGATTCGCATCAACCTGCCCGGTCACGGTCGCTCACCACGCCCCGTAGATCGAAAATATACGATCGCCGCCTTTGTCGAGGACGTGCTCGGAGTGTACCGCGCATTGTCCATCGAGTCGGCCATTCTCGTCGGCCTTTCGATGGGCGGAACTGTGGCCCAGAGCCTCACGCTTGCCCACCCGAAGTACGTGCGGGCGTTGGTGCTGGTGGGAGCCACGCCTCATGGATTGGGCGCAGATGTCAATGTCGACAACGTACGCAAAGCCATTGACGAACTGGGTGCGGCGACGGCGAGCCAGAAGGTGATCGAACGATCCTTCGGCTCCGCCGCGAGCACCGAGCTCATCGACTTTGCCAGGAACGAGGTCACGCGGACGCCGGCCTTTGTCGCGCGCCAGGCGATTGCCTCGCTCAACGCCTCGGATAGCCGCGCGAAGCTTGGCGAGATCTGCGTGCCAACGCTGGTCCTCGTCGGCGAGGAGGACGTCATCACCCCACCGAGAGAATCGCAAACCTTGGCGGACGGCATTCCGAATAGTCGCCTTCACATCATACCATCGGCGGGCCATTTCCCGATGCTTGAGCAACCAGATACTTTCAATCGCTTGCTGAACGAATTTCTAGCGCAGCAGGACGTGCCGCCACGCCCGACCGAAGACGCGTCGTCTTACACACACCAAGCCGTTTGATGCTGGAGGATCGAATGTCCATTCAAGCTATCGAATCAGAAACCATCCTCGCGTCCAACGGCCTCGATCGCGATACCAAGCGCATTGTCTTCGCGGCCGCCCTGGGCACCGTTTTCGAGTGGTACGATTTTTTTGTCTACGGCTCGTTGGCAGCGTTTTTCAGCACGCTGTTTTTTCCGAAGGGAAATGACACCGCGGCATTGCTCGCAGCATTGGCGACCTTCGGCGCGGGCTTCGTTCTACGCCCACTCGGCGCCATCGTGTTCGGACGCCTCGGCGATCTCGTAGGCCGCAAAAAGACATTCCTCGTAACCATGCTGGTGATGGGCCTCGCTACCGCGGCGGTCGGCCTGCTGCCCTCATTCGAGACTTTCGGCTGGTGGGCGCCGACCATCTTGGTCGGATTGCGCCTGCTGCAAGGGCTCGCCGTTGGCGGCGAATTCGGGGGTGCGGTGACCTACGTTGCCGAGCACTCCGATCCGGACAAGCGAGGCTTCACGACAAGCTGGATCCAGATCACGGCGACGCTTGGGCTGTTTCTCTCGCTGGCAGTGATCATTCTTTGCCGTTCTTCGATGTCGGCGGAGAGCTTCTCGAGCTGGGGCTGGCGAATTCCATTCATCGGATCGATCGCGCTTCTGATCCTCTCTTTGTACATTCGGCTGAAGCTGCACGAGTCGCCGGTGTTCCAGCAGATGAAGGCCGAGGGCAAAGGCTCGAAAAATCCTATCGCTGACACATTTGGTGACAGGCGCAATCTGCGTTTGGTGCTCGTGGCCATCTTTGGAGTCGTAGCGGGGCAGGCGGTGATTTGGTACACGGGGCATTTCTACAGCCTCTATTTCATGACCACCGCACTGAAGATGAGCCAGGATCAGGCCAATTTCTACCTTCTGGTCGCGCTCATTCTCGGCACACCGTTCTTCCTGTTCTTCGGCTGGCTCTCCGACAAGGTGGGGCGCAAGTGGATCGTCGTCACGGGATGCGCGCTATCAGCCCTGCTGATCATGCCGTTATTCCAGAGTCTGGCGACTTACGGCAATCCTGCGCTTGCAGAATTCCGCGCCAAGACTTCGGTGGTCGTGCACGGCGACGATTGCAGCGAGGATCAGTCATGGATTGGCCAGCTATTCCGCCCGCAAGCGACGAAGGAATGTACGCGCGCGAAGGCATTCCTGACTGCGAATGCCGTTCCATACGTCGTGAAGGCCGATACTGCTTCCCTTAGCGTCCAGATCAACGACGATCCGGCGACCGCCTTCGATGGAGCCAAGCTTCTAAAGGAGCTGACCGAACGAGGCCTCCCATCGGCGAAGGCGCCGGCTCAACCCAACGGTCCGATGGTGATCGCCATCTTGTTCGCTTTGGTCTTCCTGGCGACCATGGTTTACGGGCCGCTTGGCGCTCTTCTGGTCGAGCTCTTTCCTGTCCATATCCGCTACAGCGGCGTGTCCGTCGCACTGCAGCTCGGTAACGGCTGGATCGGCGGTTTTGCTCCATTCGTCGCAACGACAGTCGTCATCGCGAGCGGCGACATCTTCGGCGGGCTTTGGTACACGATCGCGTTTGCCGGTTTGACCGCGATCATCGGAGCACTCTTTCTGCCGGAAACCCGTGGTCGCGATATCCGCGGGCAATAGCGCGATCGCATACCTGCGGCGCCGAGTTTCGCCGTCGCAGGTCTTCGTTGGGATGCGCCACTCGAGCGGCGCATCCCACTGCATCAGACATGCGACAGGCGTGGAACAATCTGGCGGCAACAATGGCAACATCACAAAAAATTCCGGTCACTATCCTCACGGGCTTCCTCGGATCCGGCAAGACGACGCTGCTGAATCAATTGCTCGAAAGCGACTTGATGGCCGAGTCAGCGGTCATCGTGAATGAGTTCGGAGCCATCAGCATCGACGCCGAGCTGGTCGTCGGCGTTGACGAGGAGATTCTCCAGATCAACAACGGCTGCATCTGCTGTACGGTCCGCTCGGATCTTGTTTCGACGATCACCAATCTTCTCTCAGGAACAAGGCCCATCCGCCGCATCCTCATCGAGACCACAGGGTTGGCCGATCCAGCCCCCATTATTCAAAGCTTTATTGTCGACGAGGTGCTTTCTGAGGTCACGGCGCTCGATGCAGTCGTGACCGTGGTCGACGCCATCAATATAGACCGGTGGCTCGCCGATCAGGGCTCCGGCGAAAACGTCGCGGCCGAGCAGATCGCCTTCGCCGACGTCCTGGTGATAAGCAAGCTGGATCTTGTCGACCAAGACGCACGCGCCAGATGCGAGGCGACTATTCGGACCATAAATCCCATGGCTCCGATGGTCGGAGCGATCGACAGTCGGATAGACGTCGCCTCAATCGTCGACGTCAAGGCCTTCGATCTGAAAAACTGCTTGTCCATTGAACCGCTGCTGCTCTCTGAGCTCGAGCACGAGCATGATCCCTCAGTGGTCAGCGTCGAAGTACGCGCAGAACGCGCCCTCGACGGGCCTCGATTCTTCCGGTGGCTCAATGTGTTCGTCCTGGAGAATGGTGAGACCCTTCTACGCTGCAAGGGTGTCCTGTCGCTGGCGGGCGAGGCCCGGCGTTGGGTTTTCCATGGAGTCCATATGACGCTCGAAGGTCGACCAGGCAGGGCCTGGGCCTCGAATGAGCACCGCGCCAGCGCGATCGTCTTCATCGGAAGAGGGCTCGACGCAACGCGAATTCGAAATGAAATTTCGGATCTGACCTCGTCGGATACCAGCCTGGTCACGTGATCAAAGCCAGAAGAGGGGCGCTGTAACAATGAAGTTGCAACACTATCTAGGAGGCCTCGAAGGTCTCGATCCGATCTCGCTTGAAACGCGGGTGTTCGTGGAAGCTTGGGAGGAGAGGATCTTCGGCATCCACACGGCGATGATGGCACTGAGTTCGCAACTCGATCTCGAAGCAACACCGAGTACATTCAACACCGAATGGACCTGGGCCGACCTGCGCAAGGGCGCAGAGTCGATGAATCCGTTCGATTACTTCAAATTCCGCTACTATGAGAAGTGGCTGGGCGGAATCTCTGCGTATTTGGTCGCGAAGGGTTACATCACTCAGACGGAACTCGACGCGCGAACCGAAACCTTCTTGACGTCAGCCCCAGTCATGCCGAAAGGCGGAGACGCCGCTGTGGACGCTCGCGTGCGGAAATATCTGCTGATCGGCGACGATCCGAAACGGGAGCGCTCGACCCAACCACGCTTCGCGCCCGGCGAGGCGGTTTGCGTCGCCGATCCGAAATCGGTCGATCACACTCGCTTGCCAGGGCATCTTCGGAACAAGGCGGGCATTATCGATAGCGTGTATCCTGACGCTTACACCTATCTTTGCGAGATCGGGCCGGACGGGATCGGCAAAGCAATGCCCGTCTACTGCGTCAAATTCGATCCCGAAACTCTGTGGCCAGGAAATACCGAGCAGAATTTTACCTTTTACGCAGACCTGTTCGAGGCCTATCTCGAACCGGCCATCGCATCCTGAGGAGCCACATGATGCAACGTTTCGAGTATTCCACGGATCGAGAAACGGTGAACGCGGCGCGCGTCCGCGCGCTGGAGGCTCTGCTTATCGAGAAGGGAGTCATCACGCGCGAGACTGTCGACAAGATCATGGCAATCTTCGCGACTGAAATGGGCCCGTTCAATGGCGCCAAGCTTGTTGCGAAAGCGTGGGTCGATCCGGCATTCAAGAAGGTTCTGGCCGAAGACACCATGGCTGCTGTCGAACAGATGAAGTTTGTGACCGGGGGAGCCGGCGCCGAAGGCGAGCATATGCGAGCGGCGATCAACACGCCGGAGGTGCACAATCTCATCATCTGCACCCTCTGTTCCTGCTATCCTTGGCCGATTCTGGGCCTGCCGCCCTATTGGTACAAGGATCCTTCGTTCCGCGCGCGAGCTGCACGCGAGCCCCGCAAAGTGCTGAGCGAATTTGGACTGAACATTGGGCCGGAAAAGGAAATCAGGACCTGGGACAGCAGCGCCCAGATCCGCTGGTTCGTTGTCCCGGAACGACCGGCGGGCACCGACACCTTCAGCGAAGAGCAGTTGACAGCTCTTGTCACACCTGAGTCGATGATGGGCGTCGCGATCGTCAAGCCGCCGAGCACCTGAAGCGATGCAAACAAACTTCGAGCATTTCGCCCTGGGAAGCATGTTGGGGAAGACCGACATGCCACCCAAGGATAACGGAAGCCTTTGCTTCGGCGCGCCCTGGGAGCGTCAGGCATTCGGCCTGGCGCTTGCTCTCTCCAAACAAGGCTTGTTCGAATGGGAGGATTTCCGCTCGGAAATGATATCAAGCATCGCCGCTTGGGAGGCCACCCACGACAAGACCGACCCAACCTGGGACTACTACGAGATCTGGCTCACCGTAGTTGAGCAGATGGTGCAACGATCCGGCTTGATCGAGCAATCGGCCCGGTCGTCTTTCTAGGCGCCTCGATGTCGGGTCGATGCAGCGGGGCCCCAGAGCGCGGCGGGCTGGACTTGATCGTACGTACACTTAGCGAGCGCTAGGGAGATAGATCTGCGGGGACCTTCGCGCCGATCATCTGGTGAACGTAGCCGTACGAATCGTGCCCCAGCGCACAAAATCGTGGATTTGGTGCCCAGGGGCGGAATCGAACCACCGACACTGCGATTTTCAGTCGCATGCTCTACCAACTGAGCTACCTGGGCGTGCTCCAAAGAGGGGCCAAAGCCCATCGAGCGGGCGGTTTATAGTGGGCTGAAGGCTGCCTGTCCACCCGGCTTCGCCAAGTGGCTTCGCTGGGCGCGGCCCGGCTGTGAACAAAACTGCCGCGGGAGCGCAAGTCGGGCAATTTCTTCAATTAACAAATTGATAAACCGCAATTATTCCTCTCCATCTGCCTCGTCATCCCGGCCGGGGATGACGTAGGAGCCTTTCAGCCAGCGGTTCAGATCGACGTCGCGGCAGCGCGGGGAGCAGAACGGGCGGGTGGCCTCGGACTGCGGCTTGCCGCAGATCGGGCAGGTTTTGAGGGGGCTTGCGGGCTTTTTCACCTGGTTGTCCATGAGGTGCTCAGCTTACACGAGGTGAGAGAGTTCAAGAGCCTGTCGCCAAAGGGGTTCCTCCGGCGGAAGCGCAGGTGTCCCGGCCAGGCCACGCGGAGCGGTTCTACTGTGCATGGGGTTGTTTTCGCGATTTTTGCAGGAGCGGCTTTTCGGCTCACACGGCGGTGGCGTTGAGCCAGCCGAAGCGGATCGGGAAACCTTCGCCGCCGAGCAGCGTCGTGGTCTCATAGAGCGGCAGGCCGACCACGTTGGTGTAGGACCCCACCATCTTGACCACGAACGACCCGGCGATGCCCTGCACGGCGTAGCCGCCGGCTTTGCCGCGCCATTCGCCGGAGCCGATATAGGCTTGGATGTCGTCCTCCGAGAGGCGCTTGAAGCGGACGCGGGTCTCGACCAGGCGCTGGCGGAAGGCCTCCCGCGGCGTCACCAGAGTGATCGCGGTGTAGACGCGGTGGTTACGGCCCGACAGCAGCCGCAGGCACTGCGCGGCCTCGTCGACGAGGTTGGCCTTGGGCAGAATGCGGCGGCCGACCGCCACCACCGTGTCGGCGGAAAGGATGAAGGCGCCGCGCAGCTCGTCGTCGAGCTGCACCGATTTGAGCGCCGCATCCGCCTTGGCCCGCGCGAGCCGGTTGGCGCAGGCGCGCGGCAGCTCGCCCCGCTTCGGCGTCTCGTCGACGTCGGCGGGCCGGAGCGCGTCCGGCTCGATGCCGGCCTGGTTGAGCAGCGACAGGCGCCGCGGCGAACCGGAGGCGAGAACGAATTTGGGGCGGCCGAGCATCAGGTGATTTGGGGAATGAAGCAGGGGGTGAATTGCGCGCGGAACCTATCGGACGGGGGCTGATTTCACAACCCGGGAACCCGGACTTTACTGATTCGACGGGTACAGGATGCGTGTGCCCGCAGTCTGTGACGCGGGTGTTACGGGCGCCGAATGCTACCCGTTCGCCGCGCCCACCTTCGAAAATCGTCGGCGGATGCGCAGCAGGAGCTGGTCGCAGATGTCGCGGTAAGCCGCTAACTTCTGATCGCGGCTGCCTTCCATGGTGGTGGGATCAAGCGTCGGCCAATACTCGACGTCGGCGGCGAGCGTGCGGGTGAGCTCCAGCGCTTTGTGATGCGCCTCCGGCGAGAGCGTGATGATCAGGTCGAAATTCAGCCCTTCCCAATCCTCCAGCTCTTCGAAGGTCTGCGGCTTGTGGGTGGAGATGTCCTGGCCGAGTTCGGCCATCACAGACACCGCGAACGGATCGAGCTCGCCGCGCCTGGCGCCGGCCGACTTCACGTAGAGGCCTTGCGGAAACATGTGCCGCAGCAGGCTCTCGGCCATCGGCGAGCGCACGCTGTTCATCGCGCAGGCGAACAGCACCGATTGCGGATCGCGTGCGCGTGGGGGCGCAGCCATCCGCGTTTAACCCTTCCAATGCAGGACAGTAATGAGCGTGAACAGCCGGCGCGAGGTCTCGAAATCGACCCGCACCTTGCCTTTCAGCCGCTCCTGCAGCGTGCGCGAGCCCTCGTCATGGATGCCGCGGCGGCCCATGTCGATGGCCTCGATCTTGTCCGGCGTCGCCGTGCGGATCGCCTGGTAGTAACTGTCGCAGATCATGAAATAGTCCTTCACGATCCGCCGGAACGGCGTCAGGGACAACAGATGCGCGACCACCGGCGTGCCGTCCTCGCGGCGGATGTCGAACATCAGGCGGCTGCCGGTGATGCCGATATGCAGCGTGAACGGCCCCTTCCCGTCGGCGCCCTCCGGCGCGAACAGATTCTGCTCGATCAAATCGTAGATCGCGATCGCGCGCTCATGCTCGATGTCGGGCCCGGAACGGCCGATCGAGTCCTCGTCGAGCGTGACGCCGACGATGCGATTCTGCGAGTCGTCCTGATCGGGCGGCTGGGTCATGACAAATTGAGGCGCAATCCAATCGAGCGCGAATGGGCATCTAGCCCCTCCGCCTTGCCGAGAATCATCGCGGCCGGACCCAGCGCACGCAGCTGGTCCGGGCCGCATTTCAGGATCGAGGTGCGCTTGAGGAAATCGTGCACCGAGAGGCCCGAAGAGAATCGTGCCGAGCGCGCCGTCGGCAGCACGTGATTGGATCCGCCGACATAGTCGCCGATCGCCTCCGGCGTGTGCGGCCCGAGGAACACGGCGCCGGCGTTGCGGATCCTTGCGGCCAGCGCGTCGGGATCTTGCGTCATGATCTCGAGATGCTCGGCGGCAATCGCATCCGCGAGCGGAATGGCGTCGTTGAGGTTCTTCACCATGATGATGGCGCCGAAATCGGCCCACGAGGCGGTTGCGATCGCAGCGCGCGGCAGCGTCTTCAACTGCGCCTCGACGGCCTTTTCGACATCGGCGGCAAGGCGCGCGGAATCGGTGATCAGGATCGACTGCGCACTGGCATCGTGCTCGGCCTGAGCCAGCAGGTCGGCGGCAATCCAGTCGGCATTGCCGGTGTCATCGGCGATGACAAGCACCTCCGAAGGACCGGCGATCATGTCGATGCCGACCTTGCCGAACACCAGCCGCTTTGCCGCGGCGACATACGCGTTACCGGGTCCCACGATCTTGGCGACCGGCGCGATCGTCGCGGTGCCATGTGCGAGCGCGGCAACCGCCTGCGCACCGCCGACGCGATAGATCTCGGTGACACCGCCAAGCTTTGCCGCCGCCAGCACCAGCGGGTTGAGCTTGCCGTCGGGCGAGGGCACCACCATGACGAGACGCGTCACGCCGGCGACCTTTGCCGGCACCGCATTCATCAGCACGGAGGACGGATAGGCCGCGGTGCCGCCGGGCACGTAGAGGCCGGCGGATTCGATCGCGGTGTAGCGCCAGCCGAGCTCGACGCCGAGCGAATCGGTGAAGCGTTCGTCCTTCGGCAGTTGGCGGCTGTGATAGGTCTCGATGCGATCGCGCGCGAGCTTGAGCGCATCCAGCGTCGCGGCATCGCAGGCTTTCACCGCGGCCTCGATCTCGGCGGCGGTGACGCGCAGGCCGGAGGCATCCAGCGTCAACCGGTCGAACTTTGCCGTGGCCTCGAGCAGGGCGGCATCGCCCCGCTTCGCCACGTCGTCGACGATGACACGCGCGGCCGCCTCGACGTCGGCCGAGGCCTCGCGCTTGGCGGCGAGGAAGGCCCCGAATCGCTGGTCAAAATCGGCGCTGCTGCGGTCGAGACGAACGGGCATCTTGGCTTCTAACTGGTTTTTGGGGGCGCGGCTTGGCTCACCAGGCCCCCTGCTCAATGGCGCGGCGGGGAAGCTGCGTCAACCCTTGGGCCGGGCCGTTCCCCTCCGCCGTCGTCCTGGCGAAGGCGGAATGCGAGGCCTTGGCATGCCACCTCACCCCTCCCCTTCAGCCTCCAATCCCGTCCCCAGCTGATCCGCCCCCAGATCCGTCAGCTCACATTCCAGGCATTCGACGTCGAGGCGGATGGCGCCGCCTTGGGCAAACAGGAGCAGCGCGCTCCCGCCGGGGGCGTCCTGGCCGTGGAATTCGATGCCGACGAGGTCCAGGACAGTGTCCGGCGCGTCGAGGTCGATGTCGCGCGACTTGCACGCGAGCACGCGGTCGAAACGGAGGGCGGCCACCAGCCTGCGCGGCTCGGCCTGGCCGTCCAGCGTCTGCTCCCAGTCCAACCGGCTCATGCCGACCACCAGCCGCTTTTCGCTTTGTCGCCAGATGATGTCAGAGGGCTGCACGCGGGCGTCCTGGACGTGAGCCGAGATCACGGAGAGGTCGTCGGCGTCGAGTGCGATCAGTTTGAGTTGGGGAGACATCGACGGCGCTTCTCCTTCGGGCGGACAGGGCTCAACGCGCGCGGGCGGGGAAATTTCCTTAGAACTAATGCCCCACTGGACTAGAGGCTATTGATATCCTCCATCTCCAGCACCTTCTTGGGATAGCCGGCGCGGACGACATGGATCATGGCGCGGCCGATCTGCTCGGTCGAGGTGACGAGCCGCGGCGAGAGCCGGCGCAGCACCGGCCACAGTGGCCGGGTTGCTGCATACACGGCCTGCACCCACGCGGTCTTGGAGCGGGCACCATGGAGCGGCTGGATCGCTCCAGGCCGGAACATGTAGGCCGCCTTGAACGGCAACTTGAGCAGATCGTTCTCGGTCTTGCCCTTGATCCGCGCCCACATCCGCGAACCCTGCTCGGTGGAATCGGTGCCGGCACCTGTGACATAGACGAATGTCATCTGTGGATTGAGCCGTGCCAGCGCGGTCGCCGCTGCGAGCGTGAGGTCATAGGTGAGGTGACGGTAGCGCTCCTCGCTCATGCCGATCGAGGAGACGCCAAGGCAGAAGAAGCAGGCGTCGAAGCCGGTGAGCTGCGCTTCGATGGCCGAGTAGTCCGTGAAATCGCCGTGCGTGATCTCCGTGAGCTTGGCGTGGCGGACGCCGGTCGGGCTGCGGCCGATCGCAACCACGCGGCCGATGCCGGCATCGACCAGGCATTCACGCAAGACGCCCTGCCCGACCATGCCGGTCGCGCCGAAGATGATGATCCGCATCGGGAGCTCCCCGACAGGCTCGCGGCTCATGCGGCGGCCGCGATCTCGTCGAAGGATATACCGGTCAAAGTCGCCGAGACATCCCACAGCATGGCTGCCGAGGCTAAATCCTTTGCCTGCGGCATGATCTTCGCCGACCGCGGCGGCCCTTTCAATTCGTAGAACCCGTTCGGACCGTAATAGCCGCCGGGCTGCGCCGCCGGCGAGGTCGCCGCCAACAAGATCGGCAGCGCGCCTTCCGCGGCAGACTGGCTGATGAAAGGCTGCAGCCACCGGCTCACACGCGACTGGAACGTGTTCGCACCCGGCCCGTTCGCAATAAGGTCGGTCCGCGCGTAGCCGGGATGTGCGGCAAGGCTGGTCAGACCCCAGCCTGCGGCGAGACTGCGGCGCTGCAATTCCAGCGAAAACATCAGCATCGCCAGCTTGGACTGACAATAGGCCCGCCACGGACGATAGGAATGCCTAGCCTGCAAATCGTCGAAATTGATCGCCCCGGAGCGGTGCGCAAGGCTCGAGACGTTGACGACTCGAGCCGCCTTCGCCCGGCGAAGCTGCGGCAACAGCTGCGCCGTCAAGGCGTAATGACCGAGATAATTGGTGCCGAGCTGCATCTCGAAACCGTCCGCCGTCTGCTGCCGCTTCGGCAGCGCCATCACGCCGGCATTGTTGACGAGCAGGTCGAGCTGCTCGTTGCCGGCGGCAAAGCGCCTGGTAAAATCGGCGACGGAGGCGAGGCTGGCGAGGTCGAGATGCTCGTAGGCGATCAGCGCATTCGGAAAGCGCTCGCAAATGCCCTCGATCCCGCGCAGACCCTTTGCGTCGTTGCGCCCTGTGAGTATGACGATGGCCCCGGCGCCTGCCAGCGCCATGGCTGTCTCGTAGCCGAGGCCGCCGGTCGCTCCGGTCACGACGGCAGTCTTGCCGCTGAGGGAGGGGATGTCTGCCGTGGTCCAGTCGGTCATGCCATAGCTCCGTCGGGGCTGGGAAAAGCCCCGCGACGGTTCTAAATGTGCACTGGGTGCAACTTTGCAAGTGGTGAAATGATTTGAAGCTTTCCAAGGTCGCCGGGAAATCAATCAACAGGCGCACCAAGCCATTGCCGGCAGGAGCAAAGTCCGCCGATGGTCCCGGCCTGCGCCAGCGCAAATTGCAAGAGACCCGCGAGCGGTTGACCCGCGGGGCGATGGCACTATTCCTGGAGCGCGGCTTCGAGGCCACGACCATCGACGACATCGCGGCCGCGGCGGACGTGTCGCGACGCAGCTTCTTCCATTACTTCGCCTCGAAAGAGGACGTGGTCGCGGCCTGGCAGGAAGGCGCCGCCGCCGCGCTGGTCGCGGAGGTCGTGGCGCGGCCGGCGGGCGAAACCATGCTGACCGCGGCGGAGAACGCGATCGCGGCGGCGCTCAAGCGGATCGATCCGGCTGAGGCTGCGGCAATGTCGCGGCTCAAGCGCGACAATCCCGCGCTTCGGGCGCGCGATCAGCTCAAATACGAGAAGCTCGAGCGGGCGCTGGCCGAAGGGCTCGCCCAGCGCGCCAGAAACAAATCGGAGCAGTTGAAGGCGCGGCTCGTCGCCATGATCGCCACCGGCGCGATGCGCGTCGGCGGCGAGAGCTGGATCGGCGGAGGGGCGCGGGAGAAGCCAGAAGTTTTCGTCAAGCGCACCTTCGACGCGATCAGGGCGATATTGGCGTGATGCCGCTCACTCCTTGAAAAACGCCAGCAGGTCCGCGTTGATGGTCTCGGCGTGCGTCGTCGGCATGCCGTGCGGAAAACCCTTGTAGGTCTTCAGCGTGCCGTTCTTGAGCAGCTTGGCCGACAGTGGCGCGGAATCGGCGTAAGGCACGATCTGGTCGTCGTCGCCGTGCATCACCAGCACCGGCACACTGATCTTCTTCAAATCCTCAGTGAAGTCGGTTTGCGAGAACGCGACGATGCCGTCGTAATGCGCCTTCGCGCCGCCCATCATGCCCTGGCGCCACCAGTTCTGGATCACCGCTTCCGACGGCTTTGCGCCGGGACGATTGTAGCCATAGAAGGGGCCGGCCGCGATGTCGCGGTAGAAGCTGGCGCGGCCGGCAGCGAGCTGCACCTGGAAATCATCGAACACGCTCTTGGGCAGGCCGCCGGGATTGGCCGCGGTCTGCAGCATCAGCGGCGGCACTGCGGAGAGGATCGCGGCCTTCGCCACCCGGCTCTCGCCATGGCGCGCGATGTAATGCACCACTTCGCCGCCGCCGGTGGAGTGGCCGACATGGATCGCATTCTTGAGGTCGAGATGGGCGGTCACGGCCGCGAGATCATCGGCATAATGATCCATGTCGTGGCCGTCGGCGACCTGCGACGAACGGCCATGGCCGCGGCGATCATGCGCGATGACGCGATAGCCATGGGTGACGAAGAACATCATCTGCGCGTCCCAGTCGTCAGCCGATAGCGGCCAGCCATGGCTGAACACGATCGGCTGGCCCGAGCCCCAGTCCTTGTAGAAGATCTCGACGCCGTCCTTGGTGGTGATGATAGGCATTGTCAGGCTCCTTGAATGATCAGGCGAACGCCATCGGCTTGAAGCGGCGCCAGGCGCCGATGGTGAGCACCACGAAGAACACCAGCACGAGGCCCTGCACTACGGCGAACACGGGGCCTCCGGGCGGCGCCGGCGCCACGGCGGGTGCGAGCGCGGCGAGCGCCGGCACCTTCAGGAACGACTGGATCACCAGCACGAAGACGTTGAAATACAGCGAGATCATCGCGGTCACGATGTAGATCGGGCGCCAGACACCAGCGAGCTTCATGCCGTAGAGCGCGAGGCAGGCGATCGCGAGCAGGACCAGCGAGATGATGCCGATGATATGCGACGGCAGCAGCTCCTTGAACGGAAACAGGAAGCCGGTGGCGCTGGTGAGGATCGTGAACAGCAGGAAAATCGCGGTGAGGCCCGGCATCGACTTCGAGCCGAGCAGGCCGAACATCACGACGAGGCCGGCCGCGATGCCGATCAGGCTGATGATGACATGAACCAGCGTGAAGGCGGGCAAGCTCAACCCAAGAACCATGACATCTCTCCTACTCTCCGCATTGAGATCGGGATTGATATTACGGTCCTCATCGAATTGCCACATGCGCTGGTGTCACACATGCGTGCGCAGCCATGCGGCATCGTGCGAATCGAAAAACGCATGGCTGAATTTTTTGCAACGCTGTCACAAACGACGGCAATTTGTGGTGCGTAGCTCGGATGGAGCGATAGCGTAATCCGGGATTCTCGCATGCAAATGCAGCGGCCCCGGATTACGCTACGCTCCATCCGGGCTACACGACATACGTCGAATCGCGGCTCACACTTCCTTGGTGTCGAAGATCAAGAGGTCGGCGCCGCCGCTGGCGAATTTCGGCACGTCAGCGCCGGTCGCCTTACCTTCCGGGCTAGCGAATGCCGCCTGGATGTCGGCCGTGCTGTCGAAGGTGAGAATGGCAACGAGATGGATTCCGGAAGGTCCGGCGGGGGAGCCGACCGGCCCCTTGCTGATGGCGTACTTCTTCAGGCCTGGAAGTTTCTTCGCGAGCGGAATGTGGGTCTCGGCATAATATTTGTCGAAGGCCGCAGCATCCGTGGGCGTTTTATACAGCACGACGATTTCAGCCATTTAGTCCTCCCGTTAAGCGTTTTCTTTGTCGATCCTCATGGTGAGGAGGCGCGCGAGCGCCCCTGCGGACGATGCAGGCCCGGCTGTTGCATCCGGGCCTTCATCCTTCGAGACGCGCGCAATGCGCGCTCCTCAGGATGAGGAGATAGTCACGCATCACCCGGCAAGATGGCAAGCCTCAATCGACTTGCCATTTACTTGTCTTGTCCTTGACTAAAGCGCCGGTTTTGCAGCGTCGCCGAGATAGCCGTGCAGGGAGGCAACGACCTGCGCGCCTTCGCCGATGGCGCCGCCGACGCGCTTTACCGAGCCGGAGCGGACATCGCCGACGGCGTAGACGCCGGGCACCGACGTCTCCAGCGGGGCCACCAGCCGGCCCTGGTTCTGCTCGGACTGCGCGCCTGTCACGACGAAGCCGCCGCGATCGAGCGTCACGCCGCAGCCGTCGAGCCAGTTGGTGGCGGGATCCGCGCCAACGAACAGGAAGAGATTGCGGATGTCGGCAAAATCCTCGTCGCTCGAGAGCCGGCTCTTCCAGCGGATGCGCCGCAGCAGCGAGGCCTCGTCGCCTTCGAGCGCCGTGATCTCGGTGTTGAACATCAGTTCGATGTTCGGCGTGGCTTCGATGCGCTCGATGAGATAGCGCGACATGCTGGCGCCGAGGCCGCCGCCGCGGATGATCATCAGCACTTTCTTGGCGTGCCCCGAGAGGAAAACAGCGGCCTGCCCCGCGGAGTTGCCGGCGCCGACCAGCGCGACCTCCTCGCCGGCGCACAGCTTCGCCTCGACCGGCGAGGCCCAATACCAGACGCCGCGGCCTTCGAATTTATCGAGGTTCTCGATCTCGGGCCGGCGATAGCGCGCGCCGCTGGCGACCACCACCGCGCGCGAATGCAGCGGGTCGCAGCCGTCAAGCGCCACCGAAAACGCGCCATCCTTGCGCGTGCAGTCGAGCGACTTCACCGTGACCGGGATCATGATTTCCGCGCCGAACTTTTGCGCCTGGTTGAAGGCGCGCGCGGTCAGGGCCTGGCCGGAAATTCCGGTCGGAAAGCCCAGATAGTTTTCGATGCGCGCGCTGGCGCCGGCCTGGCCGCCGAAGGCGCGGGTGTCGAGCACGGCGACCGAGAGGCCTTCGGATGCGGCATACACGGCGGTGGCGAGCCCGGCCGGCCCGGAGCCGACGATCGCGACGTCGTAGATACGGTCGTTGCGCGGGCCGCCGATCATGCCGATCGCGCGTGCAAGCTCGGTTTCGCCGGGATTGCGCAGCACCGCACCATCGGGGGTGACGACCAGCGGCCAGTCGTCCGGCTTGGGCGAATAACGCGCGATGACGTCGGCTGCGTCGCGATCGCGCGCGGGATCCAGCAGATGATGCGGCTGGCCGTTGCGGGTGAGGAAGCCCTGCAGCCGCACCACACCTGCCGAATGCGACGGGCCGATCAGCACCACGCCGCCGACGCCGCCCTGGAGCAGATTGACCCGGCGCAGGATCAGCGCGCGCATGATGCGCTCGCCGAGCTCGGCCTCGGCGACCAGCAGCGCGCGCAGCCGCTCCGGCGGCAACAGCAGCGTCTCGACTTCGCCTTCGGCGCGGCCGTCGACCAGCGCCGGCCGTCCCGAGAGCTGGCTGAGCTCGGCCAAAAATTGCCCCGGCCCCTGGTCGATCAATGGGGTGACATGGCCAAGGCCGTCGCGCTGGGTGATGGCGACGTGGCCCTTCAGCACGACGAACATGCCGGGCCCCGGCTTGCCGGTCTCGAACAGGAATTCCCCATCGGCATAGTTGCGGACCTCGCCGAAATGTCTCATCCGCTCGATCTCGGCCGATGTCAGCGTCGGAAAGGTCTGTTCAGGGCGGGTGAACCGCGACATCTGCGCGTCACCGTCGGGTCGTTGCGATTCGTCCTGCCCCATTGCCACGTCATGCACTCCAAAAAATTCTAGTCGCCGGTCTTGCCGGCCATCTCGCCGGCGGTCCCCTCATTTAGGGAATCATCTTCGTTCTGCGAGGGGCCGCCACTTGTGGCCCGTTCGCGCGCCTGCATCTTTCGCCGTTTCAGGTTTTCGCGCAGCGCCGATTTGAGCCGGTCGTCGCGGGACGCCCTCGCCTGTCTCGACTCCTGTCGGTCGCCCTTGTCGTTCTCGTCTGCCATCGGGGTCCATTACAGCGATCGGCGATAACATGCCCGAGGAATAAGGCAGCTCAAGAGGCCCGCGCGATCCGATCGTGCGAAAATCGAAATGGATCGAATCCGGCGCATCCGGCAACTGGCCAGTTGGGTGGGGATATCGGAACCGAATCCGGGGAAAGTCGGCCGTTTCGAGCCAAAACAGGCATTTTGGCCTCGATACCGGCCCGATTTTATCGGTTTGGCGGAGCTAGCAAGCTTGCACAGGAGGGGGGCTTGTGGCAGATATCGGCCCGCTTGGTAGGCCCCTCGTGGCGGCCGATTCTTACCCCAGCACATGCTGCCGTAGCTCAGTGGTAGAGCACTCCATTGGTAATGGAGAGGTCGACAGTTCAATCCTGTCTGGCAGCACCATTCCCTGGCTCAAATCACACGTGAAGCAGCCTTCTCGCGGCATGAGATGCCCGAGTTTTGCTTCTACCTTGACCCTCTTCTGTGAAGAGGGCGCAGGGAAGACCGGGTGCCGGCTGGCACCCGCGGTCCGCTGCGCGAAAGTGTAGCGCAAAAAGACCGCACAGCAGCATACAGGTGACGCCGAACACTCGGCCTTCCCTGCGCAGGGGAAAAACGTGAGTCCTATGGAGCGTCGTGGATCGCTGTAGAGCGGCCCTAAGCCATTGATCGTCCGCAATTATCCCGCTTATATTGGCGCAGGCCTTTCGCAGGCATTCGCCGGCAGCTTCGCGACACATCGCGAGAGACAGGGACACGATCAATGGCACGCAAGGTCAGCTTCAGCGCACTGGAAAGCCGCAGCGCGCGGCTGCGTTTGAGAGTTCGCCGCGCTCCGTATCCTGGGCCGACTCTCGCGCGCGGGATCGCGCTGATGTATCGCCGCAACAAGACCAACGGCACTTGGGTGCTCAAGGCGAGCGACGGTCATGGTGCATATTGGACCAAGGGTTTCGCGTTCGCTGACGATTTCGAGGATGCCGACGCCAAGACCGTCCTGACCTTTCACGAGGCGCAGGACGCGGCGAAGAAGCTCGCGCGCGGTGAGGACGGCAGCGCCGACTCCGCACCAATCACTGTGGATGGTGCCCTGAAGGCCTACAGCCGTGATCTGGTTGCACGCAATGCCAACCCGTACAATGCGGAGCATCCCCGCCTGCACCTCACCAGCGTGCTGCTTTCGAAGCCGGTCGCGCTGCTAACGTCCAAGGAGTTGAAGGCTTGGCGCGACGGGCTGATTGGCACTATGGCCGCCAGCACCATCAATCGGCTGTGCCGCTGTGTTTGCGCGGCGCTGGCACTGGCGGCGCAGCACGATCAACGCATCAGGAACAGCGACGCATGGGAGGTCGGGCTTGCCGGGCTTCCTGACGCCACCGAGGTGCGCAACGTCATCATCTCCGACGACAAGGTGCGCGCGTTCGTCGCGACAGCTTACGCGCTCGATGCGAAGTTTGGCTTGCTCATGGACACGCTGGCGGTGACCGGCGCGCGGCCGAGCCAAGCCGTGCGGTTGCGCGTTGCGGATCTGCATGACCATCCGACCAAGCCGAAGCTCATGATGCCAAAGTCGGCCAAGGGCGGTGGCAGGAATCGGAGTCAGAGAAGGATCGAGCGTTACTCGGTGCCGGTCACCGCTCAGCTCGCTGCCAAGCTTAAGCTGGCGGCAAAGGACCGCGCTGAAGGTGCGCCGCTGCTGATGCAGAGTGACGGCCGCCGTTGGAGCGAAAGCCCCGGCCAGAACTGTCACCGCAGTGTTGACAGGACCGTCGCGGCTATCGGACTCGATCCGGCGGAGGTCACGATGTACGCCCTGCGGCATTCGAGCATCGTCAGGATGCTGCTGCAGAACGTCCCGATCCGGGTCGTGGCGAGCTTGCACAACACCAGCACCAGTATGATCGAAAAGCACTACTCCAAGTTCATCACCGAGCACTCCGATGACGTCTCCCGGCACGCGCTGTTGCAGCCGGCGCCACCAAGCCGCGACAACGTCGTCGCACTAGCGAGCTGATCAGCTACCGCGACTCACTTGCTACCCCGGCTAAGCCAGTGGGTGCACGTTCCGACGATGTTCTGTTGCGCTAGTCCTATGTTGAGCAACGCCTACCAGCTCAGTCTGAAAATAATTTTAGCACCTGTCAGCTCCAGCCTAGCTTTTCACGCCCAAAAATTTCTCAGCCGATTGAGGCGCTTAGGAAAATTAGAACCCGCTTAAGGCATTGATTGTGAATTACTAATTTTACTGAAGCGGTTTGACAGCAGCCCGGACTCCTCCAAGTTATGGCTTGCGATGTGGAGGAGTAAAACGATGGCCCGTCAAGATGCCAGGAGGCACCAGCAACCGCCGCCGTTGGCGATGACAATTCCAGAGTTCTGCACGGCTCACAGAATTAGCCAGTCCATGTTTTTCAAAATGAAAAAGCAGGACAAGGACTCGACGCCGCGCGAATTTAAGTGCGGCTCGCGAATTCTGATCTCTTTCGAAAGCGCGGCCGAATGGCGTGCCGCACGCGAGGCAGCGGCTGCATCCGACAAAGTGAACCCCGTGCCGCAAGCTCCGTCTAAGCGATCGGCATCGGCTAAAGCCAAGCTTCCGCGCGCTGCACGTCGCACCGAAGGCGCTGCGGCTTAGCAAATCGGCCGCGCAGCAGGCACTGCGCGACCGGAGAGCTGACGTATCTGATGGGTCATCGAACAGCCGATCAATAACACGTCAGCTTTTAGGTTCCTAGTGCCCGCCGCGCGACCTCCAGATCAAAGGTCCGCGCTCATGTTGTCAGATCAATCATTCTACCGGCTGTTGCGCCTCGCGCAGATGCGCGCGCGCCAGCCACACTTAAGAATCACTGGATTCTGCCCGTGCTCGATGAGTACCAACGCCAGCGCTTGCTCACGTCGCCGGCCAAGTCATCGTGCACGACGATCGCATCGCCGCCGTGCGCGCCTCACGCGCGGCAAATCGTCAGATCCCGACGACGGTAGTAATCCCGACATCGTCAGTTTGCGGAGGGCGCAGCCATGACGCGCCCGCTGAAGCAGCGTGCCTGGACGAAGCGCGACCAGGAAGAATGGTTGGCCCGCATGCCGGTCGTGCTGTGCGAACCGATCAAACACGTCGATGGCGGTCACTGGCTGTGGCGGCACTGGTGCCCGTGGTGCAAGGGCCACCATCACCACTCGCCCGCACCGGGACATCGGGACCCGCATTGCACCAACGCAAACTCGCCGTTCCATCATACTGGCTACATCCTGAAGCTCGATCCGCAATTCGCGGAACGCGATCGGCTCTGCCAGCTGGAGCGCAGTGAGGCTACGTGGCGATCGGAAGCGGTTGCCGCGCGCAAGGCGGCGTGGCTCGCGTCGCCTGAAGGTCAGGCTGCGCTTGATGAGAGCAACGTCACCATGGGCGCGAGCAATAGCCGTCGCGGATGTGGAGATTGAGTGATGCACACCCAGCCCGAGCGCGACGATCACATCAATCGAGATTCCGGCGGACCGACCAGCGATATCGATACCCGCACGTTGACGGTGACGTTTTTTAGGGATGAAAAAGCTCAGGCTAAGCGCATCAAGAGAATGACCCTGCGCGAGTTGGCCACGCGCATCGAGCAGCAGACCGCGGCTGACAAGGCCGGCCTTGACTGGCTCAAGCTTGCGACGTTTGGAAATAAGCGGACAGGGAAAAACTGCCTGCGCAACAACGACAATGTGCTGGAGGTCTCCGGCGTCGAAGGCGATCACGACACTGGAAAGCTGGCGTTCGCCGATGCGGTCGCGATCATGCGCAAGGCTAATATCCGCAGCGTACTCTACACGTCGGCATCGTTCGTGCCGGTCGAGAAGGAAAAATGGCGCATCCTGGTGCCGCTGTCGCAGAACCACCCACCTGACAGCCGCGCCAAATTTCTCGCCCGCGTCAACGGCCTACTCGGTGGTTATCTGGAAGGTGAAAGCTTCACACTGTCGCAGTCCTATTACTATGGCCATATCGAAGGCGCGGCCTACCACGTCGAGGTGATTGATGGTGACTTCCTCGACCTGCGAGACGACACCCATCGCGGCAGCATCTTCAAGGACGGCAGCAAGATCGGCGACAGTGTTGATGGTGCAAGACCGCCACATGTGAACGGTCAGTCGCAGCATCGCTCGCGCGCCGATGACGATCCAGAGCCCGTCCCGTTGCTCAAGATCCAGGCCGCGCTCGGTGCCTTCGGCAGTAATTGCAGCTATGAGAAATGGCTCAAAGTTGCTGCCGCGCTCCACAACGAACGCGGCGAGAGCGGCTTCGAGCTGTTCGATACTTGGTCGGCCAAAGACACCGGCACGGTGACTCTGAACGGGAAGCCAGAGCCACGCTACACACCGGAGAAAGCCAGCAAGCGGTGGCAGGGTGCGCGCTCGATGCGCGACATCACCATTGCCACACTGTTTCACTACGCCGATGAGGCCGATCCGGAATGGCGCGACCGATATGAGGAGGCCGAGAGAGAGCAGATTTACACAGAGATGGCAGCTGCCGTGCGCGGCAAGGTTGCCAGCCCACCAACGGAAACAACCACCACTACCGGCACCACCATCGCCGTTCCGCTCCAGAATGAACCGCTCGGCTGGGATGCTGGCGAGGACGATACGATCCCACCGCCACGCGGCTGGCTGCTGGGCACCAGCTTCTGCCGTGGCTTTGCTTCATCCTTGCTCGGCGACGGCGGCGTCGGCAAGACCGCGCTCAGATACGCGCAGATGTTGTCGCTGGCCAGCGGGTCCCCGCTCACAGGCGAACACGTCTTCCAGCGCTGTCGGGTATTGATCCTCAGCTTCGAGGACGGCCCCGACGAACTCCGCCGCCGCCTGCTCGCCGCCCGGCTGCATCACGAGATCAGTCAGGAGGACCTGAAGGGCTGGCTGTTCATGGCGGCGCTCGGCAAGAAGGACGGCAAGCTGATGGTGCTCGACAACCATAACCGCCCGGTTATGGGCCCGCTGACCGCCAGATTGGAGCACACCATTGTCACTCGCGGGATCGACGCCGTCATGCTGGACCCGTTCGTTAAAACCCACGCGGTCGGGGAGAACGACAACAACAATATCGACGCCGTGGCGCAGATCCTCACGGACATCGGCATCAAGTACAACATCGCGGTCGACGTGCCTCACCATATGGCGAAGGGTCCGGCCGATCCGGGTAACGCCAACAAGGGACGCGGCGCTTCGGCGCTGAAGGACGCGCTGCGGTTGGTCCGCACCGCCACCGCGATGACGCCAGACGAGGCCAAGCTCTTCAACCTGAGCGAGGCCGAGCGTCGCAGCTTGATCCGGGTCGATGACGCCAAGCTCAACATCACGCCGGCTGCGGATGCCAGATGGTTCCGGCTGGTGGGCGTCGATCTGGGCAACGGCAACGACCTCTACGCCAAAGGCGACAACGTCCAGACGGTCGAGCCCTGGAGGCCGCCGGAGCTGTTCAAGGACGTCAGCGTCCCTTGCATCAACCAGATCCTCGACGAAATCGACGCCGGGTTCCCGGACGGCAACCGCTACAGCGACGCCGCTAAGACCGACCGGCCGGCGTGGCGGGTGATCGAGAAACACTGCCCGGGCAAAGGCGAGGGTCCCGCCCGGCTAATGATCCGGACATGGGTCAAATCCGGCCTGCTGATGGTGCAGGATTACGACAACCGGACAACTCGAAAACCCGCCAAAGGACTCTGGGTCGACCACGCCAAAAGACCGTCATGAAGGTTGCGCCATCACCTCGTTTTTGGTGGCGCAACGGTGGCGCAAAAGAAGTTTGCGCCACCATCAATCGGTGCCCTCCAGGGGGTGGTGGTGGCGCAGGCCGTCCACCACCCCTCCTTTGACGGCGCACCGATGGCGCACTGGCATCTCTCCTGCAGCAGGATCAAGGTTACGGTGCGACCATGGTTTGTCGGCAGCATCATGGGTGATTTTGAGTAGTTGGGCCGGTGCAAGTTTTCCAAAGCAAAGGGCGGCGGACGATGCTCTCGCTTAGGGCGGCGGTCGGAGATATGGTCGGATGTCCTGACTCCATCCTCTCAGAGTAAGGAAATTTGAGGCATGCCAACCTCCGACGACCTCGATCTGACTCCGATCAATCCAAAGCGGCCAACCCAGCCCCATAATCGACGGCCACCGCCGGGCAGAGGTCGCGTCAAGGGAAAGCCGAACTTCTTCACGCGAGATGTTCGCGCTGCGATCACGCAGGCAGCGAACAACGTTGGGTCTGACGGAAACGGCCAAGACGGCTTGGTCGGCTACATGGAAGACCTCGCGCGATATCACAAGAAAGCTTTCGCCAACTTGCTGGGGAAAGCGTTGCCGGCGAACGTCGGCCTCGACAATCCGAGCGCCGTCATGGTCGGCACGATCAACATTGTCGGGATTCCGCACGGCCAAACATATGACGGTCAGGCGATGTCGGATCTGTCGCCATCGTTCGAGCATCAACTGCGTCCGGCTATGCGCGTCGTCGAGCCCCTCAAGGTCGGGCCGGCTGAGGATTGACCGGGCCCGCGTTTATTGCCGACCCATCTGTTCGAGAAGCCGCGCGATCTGAGCGGCATTCCAAGTGCCGCCGCGTGCGGTAGAGATACCTTCGGCATTCAGGCCCGCCGCAATGGCCCGTAGCGACGTAGCGCCGCCTTCCTGGAGCCTCCGGACCGCTGGCGCCAGATCAGCGGCCCGTGCCGCCACGCGCGCCTGGATGGCCTCCGCAGCAGCCTTGTGAGCACGCCGCGACGGGACCTGACCACGATCGCCACCGAGGGGTTTCTTTGAGCGAGCCAGCGCCGCTTTCGTCCTGCTGCTGATGAAGCCCGCCTCAAGCTCGGCAACGGCGACCATTTGGGTCAACATGAACCGGCCGGTAGCTCCCTCGATCTGCGGCAGGTCAGCAAAGCGCACATCGACTCCGGCTTCCAACAAGCGGCTCAGAAACGCCACCGAGCGCGTCAAGCGATCGACCTTCGAGACCACCAGCGGACAACGATGCAGACGCGCTGCGGCCAGCGCTGCGTCGAGCTGCGGCCTATCGGAACGCTTGCCGCTCTCGTGCTCGGTGAACTCGCCAACGATCCGCCACTTACCGCCGTTCAGGTAAGTCTCGACAGCCTGCCGCTGTGCAGCCAGACCGAGTCCGCTGCGGCCCTGTCGCTTGGTCGAAACGCGATAATACGCGACGAACTTGCCGAGCGATGTCATTTTGCTACCTTAACCGGTCAACGAGCGTTGACGCGTATGTGACAGCCGATAACGACTGGGTCAACCGGTTTTCGGTAAATTCCCTAGGGAGGGGGAGGCCCTGTGAAACTGAGGGCTCGAAATTGGAGCGCGCACGACCTCACAGGTGAGGCGTGCACGACCTCACAAGTTTTCCAGAAACCTCCCTGTTGCAGTACAGCGCGCGTATCACGCCCATCGTGCACCAAGTTCGCTTGATCTCGCCACAGCCGTGATAATATTCGCGCGGTCAAGGTGGTTCGCGACGGCACGCGACGTTGCCCAACCAGTCGCCCGGCTTCTCACTAGCGCACAGCGGAGGACAATGATGGCCACGCGCAAGGAAGTTCCGCAACGCGGGTCGTTCGTCATTGCGGAAGGCGGCCGTGCCGAGATCCATGACAAGCGCAGCCGGATTCAAAAAGGCCAGTTCATGACGGTCGACGCCGTCGTCGATCGGCCTGCAAAGCTCGAACAGCAATTTCCGATGATGGCCGACCAGATCAAAGCCGCCGGGCCGCTCGGCGGACATGCCTTCGAACGCGAGAGCGCCGCGATTCTGGAGCTGGCGCGGCGGCTGCGGGCGGTCCGCGAGCAACTCCAGGCGACACGGAAACGGAAATAGCAATGCGTGGGTTCGAGCTGAAGCAACGCCTTGCGGAGCTTGCCAAGCGGCACAACGTTGCGCCGGTCGAGCGGCCGGCGATGCCTCTGCTCTCGCCCGTTACCGTTCCGCAGATCGTCGAAGGCATCGCTGCGGCGCCGGATGTTGATAGCGACCGGATGAGCTTCGCGCTGGGCTCGCTGAGTTGGCCCGCTGATCTCAACCAGTTGCCGTTCCTGGTGCGACACGATTCCAACCGCATTGCAGGCAGGTTGCGGCAAATGACCTATGATTCAGCCGGCCGGATTCACGTCGTGGCCGAAGTCACCCATGCCGAAGCCTGCCGCATGGGTGGATTCTCGATCACTGCGGTCGTGATCGAGAGCGAGGTTCATGATGAGCACAGTCTCGCGTTTCATGCCGTCATCCGTAAAGCCGTCATCACGGAAATCAGCTTGACGCCGCAGCCTGCGAACGCCGCCGCCACCGTCACGAGCCGTCGCGCTGTCACCCCGCTCGACCTCACGCACGATGCCGCCGTCGCGGCCATCACCAGGTTGCGCAAGCATCTCGATGATTACGCTGCCGTCGCTCTCCAGGTTGCGCCGGCGTCACGGTCGGCGCGCCCGTCGATCGGTACCGCACCGGCCCACATTCTCGGAACGCTTCCTGCAGCGGTTCTGAAGCCCCGCCGCAGCGAGTTCTCGCGCCTTGTCGCACGTCTGCCAACCGGAGACGGACCATGAGCCCAGCCAACATCCGCAGGGTTCAGGCCCGCGCCGCGCTCTATCTTTCCGACGAAGTCGCGGCCGTCGCCGGCCTCGACCTCGACCAGCTCAAGCAATTTTCGCTCGGCAAGATCTACGCCATTCCCAACCAACAACTCGTTGCGCTGGCAAGGCGCATGGGTCTCCACCTCCAAGGAGAACCGCAATGAGCATGTTCAACCATAAGCCACCCGAGCCCAAGATCAGCGGCACGCAAGCCCTGAGAGATCGTCTTCGCTCGCGCATCGAGCGGCCGAGCGGCACGACCTATGCCAAGGTCGCCGCTGACATTTCTGACACGCTCAACGAAGCCGCCGCTAAAGCCAAGGCGCGCAGCATCGCGGAGACCATGGCACCGCGCGGCGACGAGATTGCGATCAAGGCCTTGGCAAGTTCGCTGCTTGCAACGCTCGCCGTCACCGGCATCGTCGTCACCGGGCAACAGCTGGAGATTTTTGTTGCGGGCGCAGACCTCCCGGCCACGATTAAGAATGAACTCGCGCTTTACCTCAATGCCGGTCACTGGATGTTCGATGCCGATCACGATGCGCTGGTGTCAGCGTATAGGCATGAACCAAGATCGATGGGCATTGCGCCAACGCCTTATGTCCACCCGAATTCGACCATTGCCAAAGCGCAGGCCGACCTGAAAGCTGCGATGCTTGCAGCTCGCGGTCCGACCCCGCTCCGAGCACCAGTTCCGCCAAAAATGCCGTCCATGGCCAGCACCAAGCCGCGGCCGGGGTGGTTGTGACTACCCTGCAGGGCGGAGAGCTTGTCTCGAAGATTGATCCGCGGCGATTAAAGGAAACCGCTCATCTCCCGGACCGTCGCTACGACTTCGCCGGCGCTGTATGGCTTGGAGATAAACCGACTGCCCGTGGGCAAGTCGTCTTTATTGACCTTCGCCTTTCCAGACGTCGCAATGATCGCGATAGGCGGCCAGCGGCCCCTAACGGCAGCAGCGAGTTTGAGGCCATCCATCGAACCGGGCATGTGTATGTCGGTGAAGACAATCGTGATGTCGGCTCGGCGTTCGAGAATGGCGATGGCTTCGTCGGCATTTGCAGCTTCGACGACTTCAACCCCCACGGACTTGATCATATCGACCGCATCCATGCGGATCAGAAGCTCGTCCTCTACAATGAGGACAACCGGCCGCACGTTATCTAATTTCACTGAATAAATGTCTCCATGACAGGATACGCGGGCCTACCTGGGATGGTTCCTCGCATACCTCCCTTATTCGAAAACAGATAGACATTGACGACCGTGAAGTGCACGGTAGCGGATTAGGCAGTAAAATCAGAGATATCGTTGAAAGCTGACCTGCACAGGGCCGAAGAATCTCGTCTTGGCGCCCTTCGGCGCTATGCCATCCTCGACACCCCGCGAGAGGCCGATTTCGACGAGGTCGTGAAGGTCGCGTCCGCCGTCTGCGGTACACCGATTTCCGTGATCAACCTGATCGACCAGGGCCGCCAATGGTTCAAGGCGGAGGTCGGACTGGGCGTCCGCGAAACGCCGCTCGACAGCTCGATTTGCGCACATGCGATCCTGCAACCCGGCCTGTTTGTCGTACCTGACACCACGCTGGACCGCCGTTTCGCCGATAACCCGTTGGTTACGGGCGACCCGCATCTGCGTTTTTATGCTGGCGCACTCCTTGAGACGCCCGAAGGCTTCCCACTCGGAACTGTCTGCGTGCTCGACTACAAGCCGCGTGAGCTTGACGAGACCCAGAAGGCCTTTTTGCGGTTGATGGCCAATCAGGTGATGAAGCTGCTCGAACTTCGCCGGATCAACGCTGCCGAACATCTCGCCAGAGTCGAAGCCGAGGACCTGGTCAGGGAAAAAGAGACGTTGATGCGCGAAGGCGATCATCGACTCATGAACTCATTGCAACTCGTTCAGTCGATCCTCGCGCTTCAAAGCCGCAGCGCACCGAGCGACGAAGCGAGGGCTCAACTCGATATGGCCAGCAATCGTGTGCTCGCCATTGCGACCGTTCACAAGCAGCTGCATCTGACAGGCAGTCAGGAAGAGATCGAGATCGATACTTTCCTGCGCAGGCTCTGCGAAAGCCTCAAACACACCGCGCCCGCTCAGATTACCGCGGTTAATGTTGACGCGGAGAATGCCCGACTTCGGTCGGATGTCGCGAGTGGATTAGGTCTTCTGGTGGCGGAATTGGCCACGAATAGTTTCAAGTATGCATATGCGCCGGGTGAACGTGGGTCGGTTGACATAAGCTTCAGAACAAGCGCGGGCGGATGGATTTTGGAAGTGTCCGATCAGGGGCGAGGATTACCAGCGGGATTTGATATCGATCGGAGTAAGGGCTTCGGCATGCAAGTCGTGAAGGCATTCGTGCAACGGCTAAATGCAACAATGACCGTATCGTCGCGCCCAGGACATACCGCATTCGAAATTGTCCGCGCGGCCAATTGATATTGGCGGCGGCTTCTGGCCCATCTCGGACCTCGCGACTGATACTGGTGATGCCGGCTCGCGCTGCTTACCAGAACTCGAAAACTAAGGCCGCGCGTGACCTATCGCGGACTACGCTCGATCTAAATCCACGAGATATGCGAGGACCAAGTCTTCTGTCTGAGCTTTGAAAGCGGCGTCTCGATAGATGACAATCTCCGCTTCGCCAGCTCTGCAAACGTCAACTTCGCCGTCGACGAGCAAAGTGGCACGCCGTTCGATGTCATTGTGGTCAGGTCCTCACGAACCCAGTCCTCTTTGCATAACTCGAAAGCTTCTGAGAAATTTTTTGCTTCGAAGGCGAACGCAGCTTTGCCGTCAACGTCCATGACGAATATGGAGCCAGAGAAAACGGTCATTGACACTCACTCTCATCAACATGGGACATTCGTGGGCTGGATTGCAGAGGCGTACCCACAGACATCTCCCGCGTAAAGGTCGGCACAATAGCTTGACTCGTTGTTCTCTATTTGTTCTATTGGGAGAAATTCCAGGTTTGGTCATGCCCACACTCGGATATGTCCGCTCGGAAATCGAGCGCATGCGCTCGCAGGTCAGTCGCCAGCGCAAAGAAATCATGCAGCTTCAACGGGCGGGGTTATCGACCGCCTCGGCTGAGACCCTGCTTCAGCGGATGTTGAGCAAGGTTGATGACCTTTGCGCCGAGCGAGACCGGCAGGTGTTGGCTGCAAAGCAAAGCCCGACATATGCCTCCGGCAAGCCAATAAGGGGCACTCCGGCGAACCGAAGGATGTGATGGATAACCTTCGGCGGTTTCCGGCGCCGTGGGTGATGGTGGAGGAGGAGCAATGTTTCCGCGTGAAGGACGCGAACGGCTTCTCCGTTTGCTCCGTGCCTCACCGCGAAGACCTTCACCGGCGCCCGTACCAGTACGCCGAACAATTCCTAACCCGTGACGAGGCGAGGCGGATCGCAAAGGCAATCTCGCGGCTGCCGAAGCTTTTGAAGAGGCCCCAGTATTAAGCGTGTTCCTCCTGAAGAACGCTCTATCACATCGCGTTCCCTAACTGTTCGGCGGCCGTTCTAGCTTACGTTGAAAATACAACCTGGAAATCGCGGTTGCGGTTGTATGAGAGAACGCGTGGGAACGCCCGTTTGGCTTCGCGGTTAGAGAGTCCTAAGTAAGGTAGGTAGACTGCCCCGCCGTCGGCTCCCCCACCGACGGCGGGCTTTTTGTGAGTTGCGTTAGTGGCAAAGCGTACCCAAGCACCGGCCAAGAAGCCGCAAGCTTCCATGCCGGGCTTTATCGGCCCCCAGCTTGCGACCCTGAAGATGAAAGCGCCTTCAGGGGCTCAGTGGATTCACGAAGTCAAATACGACGGCTACCGCATCCAGCTCCACATCGACGGCGACAGCCGGAAGGCCTTCACCAGGAACGGCCATAACTGGGTCGACCGGTTCTCGGTCATTGCAGGTGCCTTCGACATCGAAGGGCAAGCTATTGTCGATGGTGAGGTGGTCGTCATCCACGAAGAGCGCACCAACTTCTCCGAGCTGCAGGCCGACCTCGGCAGAGGCGACCAGGACCGCCTCGTTTTCTTCGCCTTCGATCTCCTGTGGCTGGACGGCGTAGACCTCCG